>JBOGWZ010000037.1:0-9482 GCA_050694075.1 Actinomycetota bacterium
CATCTGCCGGAAGCGGCCCACCGGCACCAGGTGCACGCCGTCGAAGGCGCCCGAGTCGCGCAGCGTTTCGATCTGCTCGCACGCCAAGTCGAGCCCGTAGTCCGGGTCCGACTCGAGCTTGTCGATGATCCTCTGCGGTATATGGACGTCAGAGAGCGACGCGTTCACGCGGCGCGCCATGCGAGCCGACGCGAGCACGAGCACGCCGGCGTAGAAATTACCCTCGTAATCGAGGGACTCACGCCACCGGATCAGTCGGTCGAGCGCGAAGGTGATCTGCACGAACACGAAGTCGGCCCTCGCCCGCCACGCAAGTGGCCGACCCGGCTTGGATACCGTTCCGATCTTGAAGTCAGGGTAGCCCTGGAACAGCGGGCCCGTGCCGTAGCCGCGCACCTCCTCGATCATGCCGCGCACGGTCAGGTCCTCCGCCCTCCGGCCCTCGTGCGGCGGGTCGCCGTACACGAAAAGGAAGTGGTCCACACCATAGGCCGCCGCGGTCAGAAGGTCGCGACGGAATCCCAGGAGGTTGCGGTCGCGCGCGTTGATGCAAGCGATCGAACTTCCGCCCATGTAAGCGACCTCGTGCGCGACCGCCACCGACGACACCGTGGCCCGCCCGAGGTGGTTGTCCGGGATCAGGAAAGCGTCGGAGATCGGAAGGAGAACCTCGATCTGCTCCCGCACATGCTCGATATCGGGCGTGCGTGGTGGCTCGATCTCGCACAGCAGTGCGAAGCGGTCGCCCTCGAGGAATGACATGCGGGGATTCTCCCCGAAAAGAACCCTGGTCAGAGATCGGTGAGCGTCTCGCCCGTCCTCTCGGCGACCTTCTTGCCCGTTTCCAGGGCCTTCTTCGTTCGCTGAGAGGCCGGCCCCCCCAGAGGCCCGTCGTCCTCACCGCCGTCATCACCGCCGCCGGGCGGAGGCCCGCCCCCATCGTCCTGGGGCTCGGCGCCGTCCCGGGCCTTCTCCGCCAGCGCCAGCACGTCGTCGAGCACACCGGTCCGGCCCCCGGCCGAGGGGGCGGACGACTCGCCGGCTCCGGGCGCAGGGAATTCGTCGCGGTCCCCGCTCACCTCCGGTCCGGCCACCGCGGCGCGGCGCATGGGCGAAGAAGCAGTGGGACCAGAGGGTTCGCTCGGCATCCCGCTGAGCGCGACCGCGGCGATCACCGCGCTCGTCACGGCCTTCTCCATCGCCGTAAGCGACTGCATCATCCCGACCAGGTTCGGTGCGCCGGCAACCCCCGCACCCGGCACTGTGTGTGACCTATCCGCGAACGTGGAGCGGAGCGCGAATACGGGCGCCAGCACCCACCCCTCGGCCCGCTCCCACGCGCGCTTGAACGACCGGCGTGCGCGGTGAAGCAACGCCTTCACCTGGCTGGGAGTCATCGCCAACTGCCCGGCCATCTCGCGGTGCGACAGCCCGTCGACCGCCCGCAGTTTCAGCGCAGCCGCGTGCAACGGCTGCATGTCGTTGAGCGTCTCCGTCAGACGTGGGCTGCCCCCGGCAACGACCTCCTCGGGACCCTCGGCGGCGAGCGCCGGGTGTGTGTCGGACGGGAGCGGCACGAGGTGCTGGTGGCGCGACCGCAGGTGATCGATGCACAGGTTGACTGCGATGCGGCTGAGCCAGGCGCCAAGCTTGTAGCTGCCGTTGAAGCGGCCGAGCGCCTGGTAGGCCTTCAGGAAGGTCTCCTGGGCGGCCTCCTCGACCTCCCCGGGGTCTGCGAGCACTCGGGCACAGGAGCGGCGGACGCGCTCGATGTAGCGCCGGTACATCTCTTCGTATGCGCCGTGGTCGCCGCGTTGGAATGCCGAGACCAGGTCGCGGTCGGTCAAGCTCGCATAGCTGTCGCGCTCCACTGGCATCGACTACAGAGGTTCTCCGCCCCCGAGGAATCTCCTGGCAGAGCGAGCCCTGCGGCCGAGTTGGACGTGAGTGGCGCTATACGCCCCTGAGATCCAAGTCGGCGGAGTGGGGCTGAACGGCCGTTCAGAGCGGCTGGGCGCTCGCCCAACCCCCTTCTGCGGCGCCTATGCCACGATTGGAGCGGTGATCGTCTACCGCGAGTTCGAGGCCAAGACCGGAGGGTGCTTCGACGCCCTCGACGTCACCGAGGAGGTCGAGGAGGTCGTGGCCGCCACCGGCCTGACCGAGGGCCGGGCCCTCGTGTTCTCCCCCCACACCACCTGTTGCGTGCTCCTCGCCCCCTCGCGCGCGGCCGCGCTGGCGACCCTCGAGAGGGCCAGGGAGTACCTGGCGCCCGACGGCATCTACTACGCGCACGACGACCTCTCGATCCGCACCGAGAATCTCGTCGAGGACGAGCTTCCGAACGCCCCCGCCCACATACTTCACGTCTTCTGCGGCAGGGCGTCAGTCGCGATGCCCGTCAGCGGGGGCAAGATCGTCCTCGGCATCGACCAGCGGGTCCTGTTCGTCGAGCTCGACTGCTCGAGGGCGCGCCGGTACTGCGTGCAGGTCCTGGGTGAGTAGCCTTACCGGCCCCACCTGGCTGATCGACGACCTGCTGCGCGTGGAGGAGCTGCTCACGTCGACCGCGGGAGCCTCCGCACACCCGATCGTCTCGGAGCCCTCGCTGCATCTCCTGAAGGCCGGGGGGAAGAGAGTGCGGCCGGCGCTGGCGCTGATCTCGTCGCGCGCAGGGGAGCCGGGCCGGCGCGGGACCGACCTCGCCGCGGCCGCCGTGGAGCTCGTGCATCTCGCGACGCTGTACCACGACGACGTGATCGATCAGTCGGAGGTGCGACGCGGCGTTCCGACGACCCATTCGAAGTGGGGCGTGGAAGTCGCGGTGCTCGCGGGCGACTACCTGTTCGCGTGCGGCTGCGCGCTGGGGGCCGAGGCCGGCGGGGAGGTCCCGGGCATACTGGCCGAGGCGATCGGGCAGGTGTGTGAGGGGCAGATCGTCGAGACCGCGACGCTCGGCGACCCGCGCTGTCCCGTCGACGACTACGTGGCCACGATCCGGCTGAAGACCGCCGCGCTGTTCCGCTCGTCGTGCGAGCTGGGGGCCGTGACGTCGGGAACGTCCGGGCCGGAGCGCTCGGCCCTCGCGTCCTATGGCGAGAACCTCGGGCTCGCGTTCCAGGTCGTGGACGACCTGCTCGACCTCGTCGGCGACACGGACGTCACGGGCAAGCAGCCGGGGACCGATCTCAGGGACGGCGTGTTCACCCTCCCCGTGCTCATTGCATGCGAGCGGGACGGAGATCTCGCGGCGCGGCTGTCCGACGGCCGGCGCGACCTCGGCGTGGTGCTTCCCGTCATCGAGGCGACCGGTGCGCTCGCCGACGCCCACGCGACCGCAGCGTCCTACGGAGAGGCGGCCCGACGTTCGCTCGATGGTCTGCCCGAGGGCGAGTGGCGGCACACGCTGCACACGATGGTGGACGGAGTCCTCGCGCAGGTCTAGCCCCGCCCTTTGTCTGCACATCCCGGTGCTTTTTGGCGGGGCCGGGACGAAATGGCGTCAGCGAACGGCGCGGACCCGGCCCGAGCCCAGACGCTTCACGAACATGTCCACGAGGTGCTCGACGTACGCGTTCTCGTCCGCGGGCAGAGCCTGCTTGCCGCCGAGGATCTCCTGCTCGACAAAGAACGCCAGTAACGAGTTGAAGAAGAGTCGGGCCGCGACCTGGGGATCGACCTGGCTGCGGGCCTTCTCGCTCATCTTCTGATCCAGCACGCGCGCGAGTTCCGTGATCGACTGGCCCACGGCGTCCGCGAAAAAGGCCTCCTTCTCCTCGGGGAACACCTGCACCTCCTGAAGGAGCAGCCTCGTGAGCTCCGTGTTCTGACGCAGGACGTCGAAGAACCCGCGGGCGAGCACGATGAGGAGCGCGCGCAGGTCGAGCTGCTCGGCGAGATCCGGGAGCGTGCGCAGGATCGGCAAGAAGCTGTGCTCCTCGATTATCGCCCGGAACAGGTCCCGCTTCGATGCGAAGTAGTGATAGATGAGTCCCTCGGTGATCTCGGCCTCGCGCGCGATGTCGCGCATCGAGGTGCCGTGGAAGCCCTTGCGCGCGAACAGATGAAGGCTGGCCTTCAGGATGTCGTCGCGCCGGTCGCGGCGTTGGCTATGCGGCTGCTTCATCCGCGGTCATCGGCCCTTGGCGTACTGGCTGTGGCTTCCCCGCCCCCTGTCGTTGATCTGACGGAGCATCTCCTCGCGCGCCTCTCGCACCGCCTGCCCCATGTCGGCATGGCGCGCCTTGGCGATGAGGTGATTGCGGCCGTACTCGACCTCGAGGGTGACGTCGTAGGAGGTCGTGTGCTCGTTCCCGTTGATGCGGATCTCGGCGTAGACCTCGTCCCATCTGGCCAGACGGCGATCGATCTTCTCGAGGTCACTGGTGATGCGGTCGCGGTCGGCGTCGCTGAGGGCCTTGCCCGGTGCCGAGACTCGCAGCTCCATCGCCACCTCCTCGTCCTCGGTCGGCGTCAGACGACTCTACGACTCCAGCCACGACAGCAGGGCGGGCGGAAGCTCCCCCGAGAAGTGGGCGGCGACGTGGGCACGGCCCGCCTCTCCCATCGCCGCGGCCTCTCTCGGGTGGTGGAGGAGCCAGTTGATCCGGTCGCCCAGGGCGGCCACGTCGCGCCCCTCGATCACGAAGCCCGTCTCCTTATCGATCACCGCTTCCGTCGTCCCGCCCGAACGGCCTGCCACACAAGGGGTGCCGGACGCCTGGGCTTCGAGGAGCGCGACCCCGAGGCCCTCCACCTCGAGCCCGAACCAGCGGTCGGCCACGGGGAGGGCGAAGACGTCGGCGCGGGCGTAGAGCGCCGCGGCCCCGGCGTGACCAACTCGTCCTGCGAAGATCACCGGGGCCCCGAGGTGTGCGGCGAGGCGGCGGAGCCGAGACTCGTCGGGGCCCGTCCCGCCCACGACGGCGATGATCCGGCGGCCGTCGCGCGCCAGCTCGTGGACGGCTCGAATGAGCCGGTCCACTCCTTTTCTCTTGACCAGCCGCCCGAGGCACAGGATCACGCCGGCCCCCTCAGGTATGCCGAGCCGGCTCGCCACCGCGGTCGCATCGAGGCCGGGCCGGAAGCGCTCGAGGTCGACGGCGGCCCTCAGCACCTCGATCCGCGGGGCGCCCTCGCCGAGTAGGTCGCGAAGGCGGTCGGCGGTGAACTCGCTCACCGGGAGCAGCAGCTCGGCGCGGGAGAGCGCTCGCTTCAGGACTTGACGGACGCCGGGGACGGCCGCGGGCACGAGCAGCTCGGCGCCGTGAACGATCACCGCGTAGCGGAGCCCCCGTCGGGCGAGTCCCGGTCCGAGCAGCACGAGCGGCCACGGCGTGCCGAACAGCACGCGGCGCGATTCCGCCGTCCTCGCGATCGCCCGGAGGAGGCGAGGCGCCGAGATGAGCATCGGGTACGGATACGGGTGGGTCGGATAGGGGAGCCCGGACGGGATCGGCTCACCGTCGCGCCGCGCGGGGGCGACTACCGCCAGCCTCGGCGCGAGCCGGGAGCACAGTTCGGCGAGGTAGCTCTCGATGCCTCCCCGGCCCGGCAGGAACGAGGACGTGACCAGCACGGCATCCGCCATGCCGGGATGCTCACACAGTTGCGTCGCCTCGGCGCCGTGGACTAACGCGCTTTGTGCGCGCTCAGCCACCTTCGGCGGGGGTGGAGCGCGCTTAGAGCGCGTTTTTGGGGGTTAGAAGCCGACGGCCTGCGGGGGCCGCAGCAGGTCCAGCGCGAGGGCCTGCTGGATCGCCTTGACGACCTCGGGGTCGAACTGCTCCTCGGCGCAGCGGGCGATCTCCTCGACCGCCTCCTCGACGGAGAAGACATTCCCGTAGGGCCGTTCGGTGGTCATGGCGTCGAAGGCGTCGGCGACGAACACGATGCGGGAGCCGAGGGGAATCTCGGTGCCCCCGAGCCCGCTCGGGTAACCGCCCCCGTCCCAACGCTCGTGGTGGTGGAGGACGATCGGGACGAGCTCGTCCATCCCGGGGACCCGCGACAGGATGCTCGCCCCGAAGATCGGGTGGAGCTGGACGAGATGACGCTCCTCGTCGCTGAGTACTCCCTTCTTCGTGAGGACCTTCTCGGGGATCGCGATCTTGCCGATGTCGTGGACTAACCCGGCCTGGCGGAGCCGGCGTACCTTGGGGGGGCGAAGGCGCATGACCGTGCCGAGGTCGCCGGCGATCCCCGCGACGCGGGTGGAGTGCCCGGCGGTGTAGGTGTCGTGGCTGTTGACGCTGGCGGTCAGCGACTCGAGCGCCCGCTGCATGGACTCGCGGGAGGTCCCTCGCTGTGTCTCCGCGAGTCGCCTCGGAAGTGACAGGCCCAACTCTTCTCCCCGGTCCCCTGAAGCTGACTAGTCCATTCGGACTATCGGCACCTGGCCCGAAGGGCTTGAGCTGTCGCCGAGCTGGACGGGCGCCCTGTGAGCCCCCTGATGTTCAACGAGCCTGGATTGGGTTTGGTTACTTCTTGGCGATCCTGAAAACGTCGAAGCCGCGGACGAGATCGTTCGAGTAGATGTACGGCCCCCTGTGCATCTTCGAGGACCACGAGTCGGCGTTCTTCGGGATGAACCAGCCGAGCTCCGTCGGCCCCGTTCCCGCCGTGTTCCCCCCGAGCGTGAAGCCGTGCGGCTCGGAGATGTCGAGGTAGCGGGTCCCCGCCGTGTACCAGGAGATCGACAGCTTCTTGGAGTCGTCGGAGATGTCGAAGACGTGTGCCGTGCAGCCGCCGAGCCCACCCTGCGCGCTCACGAACACGGCCGGCTCGTAGGCGCCGACCAGCGTTGGGACGTTGCTCTGCAGGAGGTAGAAGTACAGCGCGCCACCCGGGCACGGATAGGGGGCGCCGCCACCGCCTTCGTCGCCGATGATGATGTGCGTTCCGTCGGGCGTGAACTTGGCGTCGTGCGTGATTGAGCACCCCGGGCACTGCCCCGTGAAGATCAACTGCGGGTTCTCGGGATCGGACGTGTCGAAGAGGTCGAAGTGGCTGATCGCCGCGGTCACGGCGAGGTTCCCCTTCTTGTTGAAGCTGATGTCGTGGGGGCTGTGCGGGGCGCTCGGGACGGTGTTCACGAGCTTCGGCTTCGCCGGGTTCTTGATCGACCAGATCTGGATCTCACCCCGCCCGCCGAGGTCGGAGTCCGAGTTGTAGACGTACGGTTTCGTCGGGTGCGCGGTCGTGTTGTGGGAGCCGCGAGGGATCTGAGCGACGCCGATCGGCTTGGGTCTCTTGGGATTCGAGATGTCGACCGTCATGAAGCCGAGCTTGCCCGTCATCAGGCACGCCGCCGGCCCCCCCGCGGAATCGGCGGCCATGATCAGCGTCTTCTGGTCGTGGCTGATCTGGATGTCGGCCTGGCTCATGGCGCACGCCAAGTGCGTGACGAGCTTGGGTCTTTCGGGATTGTCGATGTTGATGACGCGGAGCCCGCCCTTCTGCGAGTCCAGCGAGCCCGTGAAGGCGTAGTCGTGACCCTTGATCGTCGCGAACTCCATGTCGCTGCCGCCCGGGTACTTGATGTTGGCGACGAGCTTCAGGCCTTCGCCTTCACCTTGCAGCGGCGCATGTGAACGGCGAGCGGACGCGCTCGTACCGAGACTTGCCACGACGAGCCCGCACGCGAGCGCGCCGCCGACGAATCGCCTGACCCTCTTCTTGAGAACTCGCTTCTTCAAGGCTTGGTCTCCCTCACTTCGGAACGGAGAATGTCTTCGTCACGGTCATTGTGTCCAGGGGGAAGGCCTCGCTCGTAAAGAACGCGGACGGCGCGGCGCTGATCGAGCCGCCGAAGATGTTGGCCCCCGGCTGGATCTTCGACCCCGGCTTCGCGCCGAGAAGCTTGAGGGGAACGGGGATCGTGATCGTGCCCTTCGCAGCGTCGAATGCCGCGTGGACGACCCCCAGCTCCTCACAGGTCACCACGTTCTGAGTGGTGGTGCAGTTGCCGCGCAGGAAGAAGGGCTGCATGCCGGGGTCACGCGGTGGCGGGCACTGCCCCGATGTCGGATCGCACACACCGCGCGTGTAGTTGAGGAACTTCCCGTCGAGCTCGCGGAACTCGCCGTCGAGGTTGAAGTCCCATGTGTAGCGAGATATCTCGGGCCAGCCGCCCCACGGCGGCAGCGAGGTGAGCTGGATGACGAAGTTGACGGTGGCCTTGCCTTTCATCGCGATCGCTGCGCCCACGAGGTCCTGCCCGAGCGGGTCGCCGAGCGGGCCGAGCGTCGGATCGACACCGTCGCCCCAGTCCCCCTTGGCGTCCTTGCCTACGACGACGGAGCCCGACTTCTTCTTGCCCTTGGCTATGCCTTGGGGCGCGGCGACGGCCGTCGCGAGGGCCGTGACGAGCGCGAGAGCCAGCAACCTGCGTGCACCCATGGATGCAAGGTTCGACGAGGCCGCCCCCGCTCCTGCGGGCAGGGATGGCTCAGGTCGCGGAGAAATGCCCCATATGCGCTGGGGTCGGACGAAGCTGGGACGGCGGGTCCTGGCGGTAGCGGCCGCGACGGTGGTCGCGGCCGCCCTCGCGTCGGGCGGCCCGCCCGCGTCCGCCGGGCCCCCCAGTTACATCGACCTCGACAAGGTTCCGAAGCCGAAGATCACCGGCAAACAGATCATCAACGGGCTCGAGGAGTTCGTGGACCGGTTCCCCCTCCGACAGAACGGCACGCCGACCAACATCGAGGCTGCTCAGTTCCTCGCCAAGGAGTCGCGCAGGTTCGGCTTCAAGTCGAGGATCCTCGAGCTGCGGGCCGGCACCCCTGAGCGCGACGTCCTCGTGGTCGAGGCCGTCAAGAAGGGGACGACCAAGCCGAACGAGTGGATCGCCTTCGTCGCGCACTACGACGTCGTAGCGGGAGGCGGCTTCACGGTCCAGGGCGCGTACGACGATGGGAGCGGGACGAACATCATGCGCTACTTCGCCCGCGCCTTCTCGAAGGTCAAGACCAACCGGTCGATAGCGCTGCTGTGGTTCGACGCGGAGGAGAACGGGCTGGTCGCGTCGGAGGCCTACAGCGAGAGACTCGCCAAGCAGGGACAGAAGATCCAGGTCGCCTTCGGATTCGACATGGTCGGGATCGGCTATCCGGCTCGCTACTGCATCTGCATCTATCACGGCCCCATGCCGAGCGACGCCTCGCGTGCCGTGCCCATCATCGACCACGTGAACTTCGACTACCTGAGGTTCCCGAAGGGAGACGGAGGGCCGACCGCCGCCGAGCGCTGGCCGCTCGGCACCAAGCCGCACGTCTGCAGCTGCGGGGTCAACATCCGCAACTCAGACGAGCAGAACTTCGCGCAGCACGGTTGGTTCACGATGCGCTGGACGGGCATGCGCACCGCGAGGGACTATCCCGGCTATCACCTGCCGTGGGACACGGTTCCGTTCATGGAGCTGGTGGCCGGGGGCCGGAAGCTATTGGAGAAGGGGACCGAGAACACCTTTGTCTCCGCGTACT
>JBOGWZ010000038.1:0-9178 GCA_050694075.1 Actinomycetota bacterium
GGAGCGAGGGTGGCCCCCAGCCCGGGTTCCTGCCCTTCTCGCTGGGAATCATCATCGCGGCTGCATCCGTCGTCATCGTGCTTCAGGCGAGGTTGAGAGCCACCGGCGGAACGATATTCGAGCAGAAAGAGGAGATCATCGAGTTGGTGCGGGTCGGCCTGCCGATGCTGGTCGCGGTCGTCCTCGTCGAAACCGTCGGTTTCTACCTGATGGTGGCGGCCTATTCCGCCGGCTTCATGATCTGGTATGGCCGTTACCGCTGGTACATGGTGATCCCGCCCGTGATCTTGTTCGCGTATGGCCTTTACCGGGCGCTGGAAGAGTTCTTCCGCATATTCATGCCAAAGAGCATGTTCTATAGCGACTCCTTCCCCTTCTGAGCACCGTGGGTCGGGGCGATTCTGAGTCTCGGAAAGGGGGTCGTAAAGGCGCCATCCCTCTACACCTGCCGTCCTGCTCGCGCTCACGACGATGAAGGAGTTCCCTGAATCTCCTGGACCATAAAATGCCAGCTGTTCCTCTCGATCGTGGCCCGGCGCCTGCTCAAGCACGGCGAGTTCGACTCCGTCGACGACCTCACAGCGCAGCCCCTCGCCTCCATCGACGACTACAACCGTTCCCGCTGGTTGGAAGCGACGATGCGGACCCTGTCACGGCGGGAGAGCAGTCGGGATTCGGCCTCGGCTTCCTGCTCGTGCATCAGCAGATCTCGAGATTGCTTAACAGGTGGTGATCTAACTACTGCGAGACACGAACACCAACGAAGACCGGTAGCTCACCCTTGTGCTGCCGTATCCTGCTCTTTCCAGACTTGGTACGCGGATTTGGTGCTCTCGGCGTGTTTCCGCATGACCTCAGCGGCCCACTCCGGATCACCCGCCTCGACTGCCTCTACGAGCTCAGCGTGCTCCTCCCAGGATGTCCCCCCCCTCAAGGTTACGACCGGGGCGAAATACCAGCGAATCCGCTTATCCAACCGAGCGATGACTTCTGCCAGGACCTGATTGCCGCCCAGCTCCGTGACCTTCGCGTGAAATGCCGAGTTCAGCCTGACGAGTTCCTTACCATCGTTGGCTGAGAGGGCTCTGGTACCTGCCTTCAGCATCTTCCGTAAGTCCCGTAGGGATTCCTTCGTCGCGGCCTTGGCGGCCAATCGAGCCGATTCCACCTCTAGAAGTGTTCTCACGCTGAATACCTCGTCGACTTCCTGCATGGTGGGTTGATGGACGAACGCTCCCTGACGTGGTCGCAGTTCGACCCAACCGTCCCTTTGCAGGAGCTGCAGTGCCTCTCTGACGGGGATCCTGCTGATGCCCATTCGTTGCGCCAGCCGGGATTCGACGAGATGTTCTCCGGGCTCTAGGGCCCCGTAGATGATGAGTTCTTCCAGCGTTTCGTAGACCTGCTGGCGCAGGGGGGCCGGTGTCTCTAGGCGCTCGAGTGATTTCTGCTCCATAGCCTCGGTACCGTTCGTCGGACTACTTACAGAATAACTGGCGAGCCGCGGAAGGAGAGGCGCTTGGGAAGGTCTGCCCTTATTACTGGCTCTTGACGACGGTCTCTACTATTCGATCCACGGAGGGGATGGCCAGGTCCTCGAGGGCATCGGCGGCGGGCAAGGGGATGTGTGGAGTCGTTATGCGCACCACAGGGCCGTCGAGATCGAAGAAGCATTCCTCTGCGACAATCGAGGCGATCTCGGCCCCCCATCCGCACAGACGAGGATTCTCCTCGACGGTGAACAGGCGCGCCGTCGCTACGACGTTCTCAAGAATGGTCTTCGTGTCGAGAGGCACGAGAGAGCGAACGTCGATGACGCGCGCGCCGATCCCGTGCTCGTCCTTCAGTCGACCGGCCGCCTCGACGGCCCGGGGCACCATGGCCGCGAGGGCCACCAGAGTGACATCGTCTCCCTGCGTGAGGACCCGGGCCTCGCCGAGCCTCTCCACATGCTCGCCGCTTGGTACTTCGCCTTTGGTGGGATACAGAGACTTCGCTTCGAAGAAGATAACGGGATCGTCGTCACGGATCGCTCCCGCGAGGAGCCCCTTGACGTCTGCCGGGGTGGAGGGAGCCACCACCTTCAGTCCCGGCACGGCCATGGCCCAGTTCTCAACGCTCTGCGAGTGCTGTCCCCCGAAGCGAAGGCCGGCTCCGTTCGCGCTCCGGATGACGAGGGGAAGCGTGACCTGTCCATCGGTCATGTAGCGGGTCTTGGCGATCTGGTTCGCGACGATGTCCCAGCAGGTGGCAAAGAAGTCGGAGAACATGATCTCGGCGACGGGGCGTAGCCCCGTCATCGCGGCGCCCATGGCCGCTCCGACGATCGCTTCCTCAGAGATGGGGGTATCCCGCACGCGCTCGGGACCGAACCGCTCCTGGAGCCCGCCCGTCACCTTGAACACACCGCCGGGGGCGCCGACGTCCTCACCGATGAAATAGACGCGCTCGTCTCGCTCCATCTCCTGCGCCAGGCCCTCTGCGACCGCTTCTCGGTAGGTCAGTTCCGCCACGCCGACCCTCCATCCGCCCACACGTTCGTCTCCAGGATCGATGCCGGCGGGGGCGGGGCGCTCCTGGCTTCATCGGTCGCGCGGTCGACCAGCCCGGCCGCCTCCGCTTCGATCTCCTCCAGCACTCCGGCGTCGATGCCCGAGGAGCTCAAGCGCGAGCGATACAGGTCGACGGGATCGCGCGCGAGCCACTCCTCGACTTCGCTCTCGGGCCGGTACTTGGCGGGATCGGCGCGCGAATGGCCGCCCTTCCGGTAGGTCTTCGCCTCGATCAGCGCCGGTCCCCCTCCGTCTCGGGCCCGCTCGATGTAGACGCTCGCTATCCCGTAAACCTCCTCGACATCGTTGCCGTCCACGATCAACGGTTCGAGCCCGTACGCGGAGCTGCGATCGGCCGCGGGATTATCGACGGCCGTCACGAGCGAGATAGGCGTGTACTCCATGTACAGGTTGTTCTCGCAAACGAAGATCACCGGCAGGTTCCAAACGGCCGCGAGGTTGAGGGCCTCGTGGAAAGCTCCGATGTTCGTGGTCCCGTCTCCGAAGAAGCACACGCTGACTTGGCCGCTCTTTCGCGCCTGCGCGGACCATGCGGCGCCGACGGCGATCGGCAGATGCGATCCGACGATCGCGTACGAGCCCATCGCATGGTGCTCGACGCTGGTCAGATGCATGGAGCCCCCCTTGCCGGACAGGATCCCGTTCGACCGCCCCAGCAGCTCCGCCATCATCGCAGTCATCGAGGCTCCGCGAACCAGCGTGTGCGCGTGGCCTCTGTACGTGCAGAACGAGTAATCGTCGTGCCGCATCGCCTGCCCGAACCCCACGGCTACGGCCTCCTGCCCCAAGGACAGGTGACTCGTCCCCTTGACGAGGTTCTGCAGGAAGAGGTCGTAGGCCCGCTGCTCGAACAAGCGGATCTCGGAAAGCTTTCGGTACATCTCCAGGCGGGTCGGCTCGTCGAGCTCGATCTTGGAGGCCCAGATAGCGGGAGCACTCACCCAGCTTCACCCTCGAGCCCGTCCGAGACCTCGATGCCCTCGGGCTTCAGCTCGTGATTGGAGGCGACTGCCTGCTGCTCGAGCAGCTTCGCGAAATCGACGTCGACGTCGCCGCCGCCGATCAGCGCTTGCACGATCTCGCGCACCAGCGCGGCCACCGGCATGGGGACCTCGAGCTCACGCGCCGCTGCGAGCCCGAGATCGAAGTCCTTTCGTAACAGTACGGGAGTGAAGGTCGGCGTGAAGTCCAGATTCACGAACGCCGGCGTCTTGTACTTCGTGAAAGTGGAGCCCATGACGCTCTTGTTGAGGAAATCGAGAAACGCGCTCCGACGGACCCCACCTTTGTCGACGAGTACCGTGATCTCGGCCAGCGACTGCGTCACCACTCCCAGAAGCAGGTTGTGGCAGATCTTGACCAGACGAGCGGACTCGCCCTCAC
The DNA here is from genome assembly GCA_050694075.1 of Actinomycetota bacterium. Taxonomy (GTDB): domain Bacteria; phylum Actinomycetota; class CADDZG01; order CADDZG01; family WHSQ01; genus JBOGWZ01. The sequence goes on from JBOGWZ010000038.1 coordinate 3,957, forward strand.
CCACGTAGGTGACCCCTGCGCCCAGAACCTCGAAGTATGGGCGGGCGATTTCATATGCCTCCTCGGGTCCGGAGACCACAAACGTGAGGCGACCCGATTGCACGACCTTGGGATTGCCGCTGACCGGCGCAGCCAACAGCGCCGTTCCCCTAGCCCGACCCTGTGTGCGGATCTCGTTCGAAACCTCTGCGGATACGGTTGAGGAGTCGATGAGGATCGAGGGCTGCACTCCGTCCGCGGCCAGCACTCCGGCCGGGCCCAGCACCACCTCGCGCAGGTCTGCATTGCCCGACACCATGGTGAAAACGATGTCCCGGTCGGCGAGCTCCGCGGGGCTGTCCACGACCCGAGCGCCGAGGTCCGTAAGGGGCTCAGCCTTGGATCTTGTGCGGTTGAAAACCGAGACATCGCAGCCGGAACGAATGAGCCGATGAGCGAGCGGGTAGCCCATCCGCCCGGTGCCGATCCAGCCCAGCTTGTGATCGCCAGGCCTCTGCTCAGCCATGCCCCCTCCTCCCGCGCTGGCGACTCTCGCCCAAGGTACGGCAAACGATTGCAACTGGAGTATCTGGCTCCGGTCGACCGGGTGTCAAGGCGACGGGGCCTGCCTCACGATGCCACGCTCAGGCCGAGCACTTCGCTCGCGTTGCGGCCCAAGATCGCGTCCTCGACGTCGGCATCGAAACCCGCGTCGGCCACCGATCCCACGGGATCTGGATCTCCCATCGGGAAGGGGTAGTCGCTGCCCAGCACGACGCGGTCGGGACCGACTCGATCGACGAGGAACCTGAGCGCCTCCGTGCCGTGGGTGATGGTGTCGTACATGAAACTCCCAAGGAATCCCGAGGGGGCGCGCGTCAGGCGCCCTGCGGTGAGGTCGGGCTTCGACGCGTAGCCTCGGTCCTGGCGCCCGATCTGATAGGGGAGAAAACCCCCTCCGTGCGTGAGACAGACCTTGAGTCTCGGATGACGTTCGAGAACCCCACCGTAGATGAGGTGAGCGGCCGCGGCCGTCTCCTCGGCAGGGTTTCCCACGATGTTGGCCAGGAAGTAGCGGGACAGTCGCTCCGAGCCCGCCGATCCGTAGGGGTGGATGAACACCAACACCCCGATCCCTTCGGCAGACTGCCAGAACGGGGTCAATCCTTCGTCATCGAGCTCTCGACCTCTCACCGAAGTCGCTATCTCAACGGCTCTCATGCCGAGGTCGTTCACCGCATGAGCCAACTCGCCAGCCGCCAGCTCAGGCTCCTGGAGGGGAACGGCGGCCATCGCGCGGAAACGATCGGGGTGACTCGCAATGGCCTCGGCGGTCAGCTCGTTGAGACTGCGAGCGAGCCACGCGCCATCCTCCGGATCAAGCACGTAGGCGGAGAAGTCCATCCAGGGAGACACGACCTGGATGTCGATCCTCCGTTCGTCCATCCATCTCAGCCGCCCTTCGAGGTCTAAGATCCCCTCGGGGAACGACTGAGTGCTGTCCCGTTGCGCGAACGCCACCCTCGCATCGCCGTTTTCGTCGACGAGCTCTATCGAGTGAGCACGGCCCTCCGCACGAATCTTCTCGATCAAAGCCGCCGGGATGTAATGGCAGTGGATGTCGACGCTGGGGCTTCTCACGAACTCGCCGTCTTCATCCGCTGGGCAAGCGAACCCTCCGGTTCCAGCACGTACAACCCTCCGGATATCCGATCCGTCACGAATATCAGGCCATTCGCCTGAACGTAGACATCGTTGATCTGCGGCGCCTCCTGGCTCGGGGGTGGGTCGGACAGCCAGTGCGCAATCTCGTGAGGTTCGTTGGGGTCTGAGATGTCGTACACGCGAAGCCCGGCATTGAAGTACGTGACGAAGACGACCTCCTCGCTTACGTAGCTACCGGGCCGGTTCTCGTGAAGGTTGTGAGGCCCGAAGCGGAGACCGCGTTCGCAGAAATCCCCGTCCGGTGGCGGGCAGATGCCCACCACGGAGGGCGACTCGGGATCGGCGACATCGATGATGCGCACGAGCTTCTGCTCTTCGTTGCATCGCTCCTTGATCGCCTCGTCGGTGCTAACCACCAGACGTCGGTTCGGAAGGGGCATACAGGTGTGCGTGTCGCCTCCCGGCTCCCACCCGAGCGTCGAGACGACCCTCGGCGAAGCCACGTCGGAGACATCGAGGACCACCATCCCTGCGTCACCGTACGCGAGATATGCAAGATTCCCGTCAAGCAACGCGTGGTGTGCGGCGTAGCGTTTGTCGCTCGGCCACTCCGGCGTCTCGCCCCCGCTTCTCCAGGACCCGGGCCACCACCATCGGCCGGCCTCGACCGGGTACTCCGGGACGGACATGTCCACGATCACCCAGATGCGATCGTCGAAGCCCTCGGGAATGGCGGACACGTACGCGTAGCGCCCGCCGCTCCAGACGATCCGGTGGACCCCCAAGCCGCCCGAGTCGAAGAAACCGATCTGCTTTGGGTCGAAAGGATCGTCGAGCGTATATACGACCATTCCGGCTGAGAACGGAGTCCCCCCTTGGAACTGCTCCTGATTGACGAGCAGCAAGCCCTCTGCGACCTGCACCTTGTGCGAGTGGCTTCCGGCCGGGGCTGGGAGCTGACGCACGACACGGGGCGATGTCACCTCGCTGATATCGAGCACCGAGGTACCCATTCCGCTGGTGCCCAGATGTCCGACATATAACGCGGGGCCGTGTGGCATCACCTGCATTCCATCCCCGCATCCCCCGAGGTCCGAATGACCGATCAGTCTGAGGTCACGACTCATGACATATAAGGTCGGTCGCTGCGAGCAACCATCGAGCGCCGGACCAACCCGCGCTTCGTTGGACGGATGCCGAACCCGGTGCATGGAGAGTGAGCGAGATGAAGATCATCCGATATCACGAGGGAACGCACCAGGCATGGGGTGTGCTTGGGGAAGATCAGGACATCCGACGGGCGACGGGATCGCCGTTCGTGGATCTGAAGCCGGGTGACAAGATCGGCTCATTGGATGAATTTCGTCTCCTTACCCCCGTCGCCCCGAGCAAGATCATCTGCGTGGGGAGAAACTATCGTGAGCACGCGGCCGAGTTCGGCAACCCTGTTCCAGAAGAGCCGCTCTTGTTCCTGAAGCCGCCTTCCGCGATCGTCGGCTCCGGAGACGATGTGATCTATCCGGCGCTTTCTCGAAGAGTGGATCATGAGGCCGAGCTGGTGATCGTCGTGGGCCGAACGGCGCACAGGGTGCATTCGAGCGAGGCCTGGTCTGTCGTGGGTGGATACACCTGTGGTAACGACGTGACCGCTCGGGACATCCAGAAGAGCGACGGACAGTGGACCCGAGGCAAGGGCTTCCAAACCTTTTGTCCCTTGGGCCCGTGGGTGGTAACAGAGTTCGACCCAACGGACGTTCGCGTCACGTGCACGGTCAACGGGGAAACTCGCCAGGATGGCCGCACGAGCGCACTGATCTTCGACATCCCGTTTCTCATCGAGTACATATCTCGCTTCACCAGGCTCGAGGTGGGCGACGTGATCATGACGGGGACACCGGAGGGCGTGGGGCCGGTGGAGGTAGGAGACACAATGACCGTTCAGGTCGAAGGTCTCGGCTCGTTAGTCAATCGTGTCGTCACCGAGGAATGAGCCCGGCAGGGGCCCCCCGATGGATTCACGGGCGAGCCCCCTGCCGGGTTCTCTCGACGCGCTACATCCCTAGATCTCGTCGGGGTTTGGGTTCAGCTCCAGACCGAGTTTCTCCTGCACCTGCCACAGGCAGTCGAAGTCCGCGTGCTCCCTCCAGTCGAAGCCCTCGGGCACGTTTTCGTTGTCGATCATGTCCTGGTTCCACTGTTCGAAGGCGTCGGCAGGAGCGCCTCCGTCCAGGGACCAGTTATCCGTGATCTCGGTGTCCCACTCGGCGAGGTCCCCTTCGGCCGGCTCGAGGCCGTACTCCCTGCCGATCTCGATGGCGGCGTCCTGGTTGGCGGTGTAGTCGTCTCCCTCTCCCATCCACCGCTTGGCCTGGATGCGGCCCTCAAGGTACGCGCACACGGCCTCCTCGTTCTCCTCGAGGAAGTCGGTTGAGACGACCCACACCTCCTGGGGAGAATCGACGAATCTCTCGTAGATCATCTTCCCCCCGGCTCTCTCGAGGGGGATGATGTGGCGAGGTTGCAGGACGGCCACATCGATCTGGCCCGCCAACATCGCGGTCAACCGCTCGTCCGAGCTGCCCTCCACGGGGACCCACTCCATGCTGTCGGGATCGACGCCCATGTCCTCGAGGGACTTCTCTCCGACGGTGATGTTCCTGTCGCCGATCGCTCCTCCGCTGATCTTGAGCCCCTCCAGATTGTTCTCGTCGACGCCCTTACGGATCCCGATGAACCACGCCTCGGTGTCCTTCTCGACTCCGACGATCTTCAGGGGCACGCTGCCTTCCGCCAGTGCGGCCCAGATGACGTCGCTCTCGCCCTGCGCGACCCACACGTTTCCGCCGAAGAGACCCGCCATGTACTCGTCGGTGGCGACCCAATCGGCCTTTTTTGTGAACCCAAGATCCGCCCAATACCTCTCCTGGGAGACCGCCACGGCGACATTGTTCATGTAGTCGTCGGTGTCGATCGCGAGCTCCACGCGTTCGACACCGAGGCCCTCTTCTGCACCACCGACGGTGCCGTCATCGTCGTCGCCACCGCAGGCCGCGGCGAGCAACCCCGCGGCCAAGACGAGGCCCAGCAACTTTCGTCTCACCTCTCCTCCCTTCACCGATACCACTCCAACCCATCTTCCGTAGGTTCGATCACACCGTTGACTCAGACCTCCATGCCGACAGCTTTCGCTCGACGTAATGGCTGAGGCCCACCATGGCGAGGCTGAACGAGACGAACAACAACAGCATGGCGTAGACGCGCGCGACGTTGAACGTCTTGGAGGCCAGCTCGATGATGTAGCCGATCCCGTCGCCACTGGTGAAGACCTCGGCGACGAACAGCCCGATCAGTCCACGCGCGACTCCCATCTTCACCCCCGTAGCGATGAAGGGGATCGTCGACGGAAGGATCACGCGGGTAAACAGCCTCATCTTGTCCGCTCCGAACGATCGGGCCGCTTTGAGCAGCGAGTTGTCCACGGTCTTGACCCCCTCCATCACCACGACGAGGATCGCCGGAAACGCGCTGATGAATACGAGCAGTACGGCGGCCGTGTTGTTGATGCCCACCCAGAGAAG
>JBOGWZ010000039.1:0-1490 GCA_050694075.1 Actinomycetota bacterium
GGGTCGATGTCGCCGCCCCCCGGCAACACGAGTCCCGAGGAGCCGTCCAGGGCGGAGGCGTCCCCCGGGTCGAACCCGCTCGAGATCTCCAGTCCAAGGGGGGCCTCGTAGGGATCGATGTCGAAGGTCGAGACGATCCTCGGTGTGGCGCCGGCGAGCCGAAGCGAATGGACGTAGCTGTGGGGCACTTTGCCGTGACCGGTGCTGCGCCGCCACTGCCCCACGACCGCTATGTAGCCTGTGTCCCTACCGTCGGATCTGCCCACCAACCTCACCCATGGAGTCGCTCATGAACGATGCTATGCACTTCGAGACTGCCGCCATCCACGTCGGCCAGGATCCGGATCCGGCCACCGGCGCAGCGGTAGTCCCTATCTATCAAACATCGACCTACGTCCAGGAAGCTGTAGGAAAGCACAAAGGTTTCGAGTACTCGCGGACCGACAACCCTACGCGACGATCGCTCGAGTCCTGCTTCGCCTCCCTGGAGGGGTCTGCCCACTCGATCGCGTTCTCCTCCGGCATGGGCGCCATCACTACGCTTGCTCTGGTGCTGCGGGCGGGGGACCGGGTGTTGGTCCCGGACGACGTCTACGGCGGCACCTACAGGCTCTTTGCCAAGGTGCTCGCCGGCTTCGAGGTCGGCCTCGAGACGGTCGACATGACCGATCTCGCCGCCGTCGAGCGGGCGCTGGAAGGGGGCGCGGCGCTCGTGCTCGCTGAAACCCCCACCAATCCGCTTCTCAAGGTGCTCGACCTGGGCGCGCTGGCCGATCTCGCGCACGCCGCGGGAGCGTTGCTGGCGGTCGACAACACGTTCGCGACGCCGTACCTCCAGCGCCCGCTGGAGTTCGGCGCCGACGCCTCCGTCTACTCCGCCACCAAGTACCTGGGCGGGCACTCCGATCTCGTCATGGGGTTGATCGCCACGTCCGACGAGGAGCTGGCGGACCGGCTTCGTTTCCTTCAGAACGCGGTCGGGGCGGTGCCCGGTCCCTTCGACTGCTGGTTGCTGCTGAGGGGGCTCAAGACGCTCGCGCTGCGGATGCGCGCGCACTCTTCGGGGGCCGCGCAGGTGGCGACATGGCTCGCATCGCACGCCCGCGTCCGGCGCGTGCATTTCCCGGGCCTCGCCGAGCACCCGGGCCACGACCTCGCGGCGCGCCAGATGGCGGCCTGTGGTGAGCCGCTGTACGGGGGCATGGTGAGCTTCGAGGCCGGCTCCGAGGAGGAGGCGCTCTCGGTGTGCGAACGCACCGCGCTGTTCTTCCTCGGGGAGTCTCTCGGCGGGGTCGAATCGTTGATCGAGCACCCCGCCCGCATGACGCATGCAAGCCTGGCCGGCTCGGGCCTCGAGGTCTCGGAGGCGCTGATCCGGCTCTCGGTCGGCATCGAGCACCCCGACGACCTGATCGCGGATCTCGACCGAGCTCTTTCGAACTGATCGCCCCAGCTCACGTATTTGGGGAGTTGGGGCGATCAGAACGGGT
>JBOGWZ010000039.1:1590-9138 GCA_050694075.1 Actinomycetota bacterium
CCAGTTCGATCATCGTGCGTTCGGGAGAACCGACCCGGATCTGTCCGAAGGTTCGGATGTCTTCGATGTCGAGTCGCCTGGTGAAGTGAACAACCACACCTGGAGGGGGAGGGCGCCCCCACGTTTGCCTCGCGGTCACTTCGACGAAGCCGTCGGGGACGCCGTCGAGCCCGTACCAACAACCCGCCCCTCGATGAGAGACGTATCCCTCGCGGCCGCACCATTCCTGGGCCACCATCAGCTTCTGCTCCGTGCATTCGATCGCCGCCGTGAACCGGTAGATGCCCTCGTGGACCAGTGTCAGCTCACCCGAGGCGACCAGTCGTTGGATGGCGCTGTCGCTCCAACCGGCGGCAACCATCTGCTCCCTTTTAACGATCCCGTACCGAGGTGCGGCGATCTCGTACAGAGGTCGCTTGTCCACGTTAGTGATCGCACCACGATCCAATCGATCCGTCTGTGACGCTCGTCACACTCGAACTGATCGCCGCAACTCACTCATGCCGGTAGTTGGGGCGATCAGTTCGGTTAGGAGCGGCGTTGGTGTGCGAGGAACTCCAGCAGATCGGCCCGGGTCAGAACGCTCGTCGGCTTCGTTCCATCGAGCACGACGATCGCCTCGGCCCCCCGAGCGAGATCGGCGAACATCTCCTCGACTCCCGACGAGGTCTGCACAACCGGAAGCGGCGGATCCATGACCTCGACGACATCACGTCCGAGCGCCTCGCGATCTCTGAAAACGCGATCGAGCAGGCTCCGCTCGTGGATCGATCCGACGATCTCGGAGACGTCCTCGGGCTTGTCGCTCTTGGCGACCGGGACCTGGCTGATCCCGTAGTGCTGCAGGATGTCGATTGCACGCTCGACCTTTTCGTGCGCGGCCACACACACGAGATCCGGGATCTCCGACCCCACACGCCGTTTCTCGACGAGGACCTCGCCGATTCGCGCGTGCGTCCCGGGCCTGTCGATGAAGCCGTGCTCGATCATCCACGAGTCGCTGAAGATCTTCGAGATGTAGTTGCGGCCGGAGTCGGGGATGATCACGACCATCACGTCGCCGTCTTCGAGCTCTCGTCCGACCTCGATGGCCGCGTGCACTGCCGTGCCTCCCGACCCTCCGATAAGAAGTCCCTCCTCGCGCGTCACCCGGCGCGCCATGAGGAACGAGTCGCGGTCGCTGACGGTCACCCAGCGATCCACGATGGCGCGATCGAACGTCTCGGGCCAGAAATCCTCGCCGATTCCCTCGGTCAGGTACGGGTGCACCTCTGCGGTGTAGATGGACCCCTCGGGGTCGGCGCCGACGATAACGACGGCGGGGTTCTGCTCTTTCAGGTAGCGCCCCGTCCCCGTGACCGTTCCGCCGGTGCCGACGCCGACTACGAGGTGCGTGATGCGTCCCTTTGTCTGCTCCCAGATCTCCGGCCCCGTCGTGTGGTAATGGGCCTCGGGGTTCTCCTGGTTGAAGTACTGGTTGGGCTGGAACGCGCCGGGGATCTCCTCGGTGAGGCGGTCGGCGACGCGGTAGTAGGACTCGGGAGATTCCGGAGGCACCGCCGTGGGTGCGATCACGACCTCCGCTCCGTAGGCGCGGAGCAGATGGACCTTCTCGGCCGATTGCTTGTCGGGCATCGTGAAGATGCAGCGGTAGCCCTTCAGGGCGGCCGCGATCGCAAGACCGACTCCCGTGTTACCGGAGGTGGGCTCGACGATGGTCCCCCCGTGTTTCAGCCGCCCGGCGCGCTCGGCCGCCTCGATCATGCGGATCCCGATCCGGTCCTTCACCGATCCCCCGGGGTTCAGCATCTCGAGCTTCCCGAGCAGTGTGCAGCGGAGCTCCGCTCCGACCCGGCTCAGGCGTAGTAGGGGCGTGTCGCCGATCAGGTCGAGGAGGGAGTCGTGGGTCTCCATCGCCCGGCAATCGTAAGGCTTGCAACCAATCCCGGCCCGTGGACGTCCCATGGTCACTAAATGTGGTGCGCGAGCGCGCCGATGAGGGAAGGCGCCCCAATGGGGGGTTCTGGGTAAGGTTCTCAAAAGACGGGTCCCCCCCTTTAACATGAGCCGTCTGTGGAGGAGCAGGAGAGCAACGTGACCGAGGAAAGGGCCAACGCCGACGTGGTAGCGGCACCGAGACGTTTCCGCCTGCCCCGGCCCGGTCGCCGGGCCGCGGTCGTAGCCGCGATCGTGGCCGGTCTCGCGGTTCTCGGTCTCGCCGGGGCGTCGTGGGCCACGATCGACTACTCGAACGAATACGCCGGCCGCATCCTGCCAGGCACGCGAATCGCGGGGATCGACGTCTCCGGGATGTCGCCCGAGCAGGCGTTGGTCGCGGTTCAGGATGCGATCCACCCGAAGCTCACGCGCGTGATCGAGGTCTCTCACGACGACAGGACCTGGAGGGTCACGCCCAGAGAGATAGGGGCTCGGAGCAACGCCGAGAACGCGGTCGCGTCGGCGCTGGAGGCCAGTCGCGAGACGTCCTTCTTCAAGCGCATGAAGATGCGGGTCTTCGGCGAGGAGCTCGGGTTCGAGCGCGAGGTCGCGATCACGTATCCCCGCCAGGGGGTACGGGGCTTCGTCAAGGGCATCGCCTCCGGTTTCGAGCGCGAGGTACGCGACGCATCGATCGATTACTCGTCGGGTTGGGTCAAGGTCGTGCCCGAGCAGATGGGGCGCGACGTGATCGAGGAGAAGGCCCAACGTTCACTCATGCGCGCGTTCCGGCGCGGCACCGACGAGACCCAGCTCGCGGTGAAGACGACCAAGCCGGAAATCACCACCGCCGACTTCGACGACGTGCTGCTGCTGCGCATCGGCGAGAACAAGCTGTATCTCTATCAGGAAGGCAAGATCACGCACACGTGGACCGTGGCGACCGGTCAGCCCGAGTACCCGACGCCGACCGGGATCTATTCAGTCACGGAGAAGCGCTACATGCCGACGTGGGTCAACCCCGACCCGACCGGGTGGGGCGCGAGCATGCCCGCCTCGATCCCGCCCGGGCCGAGCAACCCGCTGGGGGTGCGCGCCCTGAACTGGTCCGCCGACGCGATCCGCTTCCACGGAACCTCCGCCACCTACTCGCTCGGTTACAACGCCTCTCACGGTTGTGTGCGGCTATCGAACGATGAGGTCGTCACACTCTACGACCTCATCGATGTCGGCACGCCCATCGTGTCGACCGTCGTAGGAGAGCTGAAGCCGCTGTATGCGTCGGCCCCCGACCCGATCGTGGTCGCCGAGGACTCGGGTGACACCTCGCCTTCAACCGACTCCAAGCAGGGCGATTCGGACACCTCGCAGGACGGCAAGAAGGACGGCAACTAGCTGGGCCGGCCCCGGCCCCCGCGCTTCGGCGAAGAGGACAGGGAGCTCTCGTACGGGAGCTATCTCGAGATCCCGGAGCTCCTGAGACTCCAGAAGCTTCTCTCGGATCCGGCTGCGCACGACGAGCTCGTGTTCATCGTCGTGCACCAGGTCTACGAGCTGTGGTTCAAAGAAGTCATCTTCGAGCTCGAGACCGTGCGCGATCTCATGCGCACCGGCGATCTTCCGCGCGCCCGGCATCTCCTGGAGCGCATCCACCGCATCGAGCGCGTCCTGATCGAGCAGATCCCCGTCCTCGAGTCGATGTCACCACAGGACTTCCTCGAGTTCCGCACGCACCTCGCACCGGCGAGCGGTTTCCAGTCGGTCCAGTTCCGGGAGATCGAGTTCATCTCGGGGCTCAAGGACGAGCGTTACCTGAACCGCCTCTCCATGAGCGAGGAAGAGCTCGAGCGCCTGAAGCGCCGGCTCGACGAGCCCACGCTATGGGACGCGTTCTGCTCCGTGCTCGAGCGCGCCGGGCTCCCGATGCCGGGCGATGACGAGGAGCGCCGGAGGCAGAGCCTCATCGAGATGGCGCGCGGGCGGGACTCCTACGTCGAGGAGTTCTATCTGTCGGAGAGCCTCCTAACGCACGACGAGCTGTTCGCCACGTGGAGGCACCGGCACGTTCTCATGGTGGAGCGCCAGATCGGCTCGAAGACGGGAACCGGAGGCTCGACGGGGGCCTCCTACCTGCACACGACGCTCGACAAGCGGTTCTATCCGGAGCTGTGGGACCTCAGGAGCTTCCTATAGAAGCCGCGAAGAAATCTCACCGAAAGGTATTGCGCGCCCGCTCAAGGCGGGAATACGATGTGTCCGTACCTCGCAGAGGTAAGTAGGTTTCGGCCGAAAGCCACTGCGGGGTACATTTTTTCGCGGCTTACAGGGACGCGAGAAACGCGTGCAGGACCTCGTTGAAGCTCTCCATCTCCTCCACCATCAAGCCGTGACCCGTTTCGAACATCTCGAGCTGCGCTCCGGGGATCGCGGCCGCGATCTCTTCGGCGGCGAAGCCCGGAACCATCATGTCCATGTGCCCCCCGACTACGAGGGTGGGGCACGAGATGCGCTCCAGCTCCGGGAGGGTGTCGTGTTTCCCGATGGCGTCGAGCTGCGCCTGCAGCACCTTCGGGTCGGTCGCCTCCGGCCCGGACTCCACGAGGAACGCCGCGACCAGCCGGTCGATGATCTCCCGGCCGACCTCGAAGAAGCGAGGGGTGAACATCCTGAGTAGGGACGCCTCGATCAGCCCGTCGACTCCCTCGGATTCGATGATCCGCGCCGCGAAGTCATCCTGGCGGCGCATGAACTCGATCGGGCGGGCCCAGGTGACGGCGAGGACCAGGGCGGAGACCCGCTCGGGATGGTCGAGCACGAGGCGCTGAGCTATCGCCCCGCCCATCGACACCCCGAAGACGACGGTCTTGTCGATCCCCAGGTGGTCGAGGAGGCGCAGGGCATCGTGGGCAAGCTCGTCGATCGAGGTGGCCAGCGGCCCCGTGGAGCGTCCAACCCCACGATTGTCGTAAGTGATAAAGCGATGCGTCTGAGTGACCGATGGTATCTGTGCTGCCCAGAAGCGCTGGTCGAGGGCGAAGCCCATGACCCCGACAACCGGGGGGCCCTCACCACGTTCCTGGTAGTGAAGGCGGACGTCTCCGAGATCGGCGATCGCCATGGTGTCGGAAATATAGCGGGAGTTCCCTTAGCTCCCGGTGAGGGGTACGCTTACAGAATGCGCAGGGTAACCGTCTGTCTCCTGGTGGCTCTGGCCGCCGTGCTTGCCCTCGCGGCCCCCGCGGCGGCGCAGCTGCGGGACCCGTTCGACCCGCTGGTGACGGAGGGTGAGGGCACGACCGGAGGCGCCGCCGAGGACACCACCCAGGGTGGCGGGACTGAGGTTCAGCCCCAGCCGGCGACCGAGGTCGACGCCAACACCGGAGGAGACCCGAGCCCCTTCCTGGTGGTCGCCTACGGGCTGCTGGCGCTCGGGGTCGGGGCCGTGGTCATCTCGAGGACCCTCGGTCCTCAGCCGGTCCGCTCCCGCACCCGCTGATCCAAGGGTCCCCCCGGCGCGCCCCCTCTGTTCGTCGCGAACCAGCAGACTAGTCAGTTGTGTGCGAGAAGAATCACCCTTGCGAGCTATGTCGCTTCCGGGACGACTGGGGCAACATGTGCCTGGAGATAAATACCTTTACCGGGAGGCGACATGCTCTGTCCTCAGTGTGGGGGCGAGGACTGCATCCACATCGAGATCCATCTCACCGGCGAGGACACGGTCCAATTCTTCTCCTGCCGTAGCTGTGAGGCGCGCTGGTGGGAGCGAGACGGGGACACGATCGCCCTCGACGAGGTCCTCTCGCTGGCGGCCCGGCGCCAGTCGAGGTAGCCGCACCTCGGTCCACTGATCCGCTCGATTCGGTTTGTCGCGGCGCGTGTGGGGGAAAATGCGGGCGTCCGGAGACCGTAGATGCCGTCGTCCGGCAACAGGTGCCAGTTGAGGGGGTCGTGCCGGTACGCCGCGCGATGCGTGAGTGAAACTCGCGCAGGGCGCCGCTTCGGATCGTGGCCCCGAACGCCCGCACACCTTCAGACTCTTGGATGACCCCCTTAGGTCCACCGGCCTTCCGGGGGGATTATCGCTTGGTTCCCTCTGGGAGCGCTATGGCCTTTTCGATCTAGTGCTCGAGCGTCCTCGAGAGCGTCGGCGCCGGCTCCTCCTGCTTCGGGACGACGTCCAGGCGCAACGTGCCGACCAGCCGGCGATAGGAGACCTCGCACACCGGTCCGAAGCCGGCCTTCTCGACCGCCTTGATCGACGCGGGATTGTCCTTCTCCACCGCCACCCACACCCGCCTCAGCCCCCGCCGGGCCAGGGCCGCTGCGATCCCCTTGAGCGCGAACGGGTACACCCCGTGGCCCCGGGCCGAGGGGTGGGTGAAGGATTCGTAGACGTAGGCGTCCCCGGCGGGCGGCAACAGGTACCGCCGGATCTCCCTGGTCCATGCCGCTCGCGCCGTCATCCAGGTTGCGTGAACGAATCGGTCCTCGTGAACGACCACGAAGCAGCGCGTGTTCTCGGTGAGCCGGCCCCGGAAGGTCCACGGTGAGTCCGTGCCGATGTCCCGCGCGTACAGTGGACCGTCCTCCGGTCGCCCCTCGCGCAGCTCGTAGCCGTCGAGCTCGACCGGATCCCCGGCCGTGTCCCTCACGAGGACGATGATCGCGTCGCGCGACGACACCGCCTCTCTGAGCCTCGTCCACGCCAGCCGCGCCACCTCCCTCGGCCCCCGCGCGCGGACGCGGGTCGCGATCTTGGACGCCACGTGCAGAGGCGAGGGTCTTAGATCGGGCACCGGCCGAAGATACCGGGGTGCGGCGGGCTCTAGTGGGTGCGGCGGTGGCCGTAGGCGCGGCGCTCGATCTCGGTGAGGCCTCCCCAGATGCCGTACGGCTCCTTCGTTGCGAGGGCGTACTCCAGGCACTCCTGCCGCACCGCGCAGCCGAAGCAGATGCGCTTGGCCTGATCCTCTCTCGCCCGTCGTTCGGCCGGCGTCTCTGAGTCGTCCATCCCGAAGAAGATGATGGCCGGATAGGCCAGGCATGCGGCGCGCTCGCGCCACTCCGCGTCGGCCTGGAGAACCGGGTCCGGCACGGTTTTCTGGAGGCTCATGTCCTGGATGCTTCCAGGCAACCGAGGATTCGTCAACGTCGAGTTTTTCCCCCTCTTTGGCCCAAACCCTTCTTTGTGTGCCCGGAGGTATCGAGAAGAGACCCTAAGGGTCTCCCACTAGGATGCGCCGCAGCGTGACGAGAGACCTGACCGCGATCTTCAAGGCGTACGACGTCCGAGGCATATACCCGGACCAGCTCGACGAGGATGTCGCCCGCAGCATCGGCCTCGGCTTCGCCTCCTTCGTCGAGGGCGAACGAGTCGCGGTAGGCCGAGACATGCGGACCTCCTCGCCGGCGCTGGCGGCCGCGTTCGCGGAGGGGGCGACCGCGGCGGGGGCACAGGTCGTGGACGTGGGCCTGGTCTCGACCGACGCCCTCTACTTCGCATCCGGACAGCTGAACGTACCGGCGACCATGTTCACGGCGTCGCACAACCCGCCGAAGTACAACGGCCTGAAGATGTGCCGGGCACAGGCCTCCCCGATCGGAGCCGAC
>JBOGWZ010000040.1:0-8989 GCA_050694075.1 Actinomycetota bacterium
CGGCGACCGACGGACAGGTCGTCGCCGGGGGTGGCGTCTACCACCGCGCGGAGTGCAGGGTCCTCGAGGGGAAAGAAGGACTCACAAACGTGACGGTCGAGCAGGCCGCGGCCGAGGGCCTCGAGCCTTGTCGCGTGTGCCGCCCCGCCCCGCCTGCGCCTCCGCCGAAGCGGAGCGAGACGGTCAGCGCAACGAGCGAAACACCAAACCGCTAGCGGCCTTCGGCCAGAAGTAGCTCGCTTTCTGAGGCATCCGTTCGTTCGAGCGCGCCACCTCCACCACGTCAACCGCCTCCACCGCTCGCAGCAGCACGCCCACAGTGAATCCCTCTTTGCGCACGAGCCGGGTAATCTCGTCCGCATCTTTGGAGAACTGGATCTCCCCGACTCCCTCGGGAAAGAGGCGAGGTATCAGGGCTTCGTGCAGCGCGACCACATCGAGACCGCTCCACGCCGGGGCTCGCCCTCCGACCGATTCCTCGACTTCGGCCGCGGTCATCTCCACCAAGACGTTCTCGTCCCCAAACGCAAACGCGAACGCGTGATCCGCCTTCGAGCGTGCGAGGCGCACGGGCACCTTCGACGCCGAGTCGATCGGCGTGGTCGAGAAGTCCGAGGAAAGTTGCCGCTTGATCGAGGCGGGCGAGCGCGATGTCTTTAGCGTGCGGTGGTAGGGGAGGACCACGAGATCCTCCGCGTCGGCGTCGACGCAGAAGCACATGATCGCGTCGTGCTCACCGGGCTCTTTAGAGTGGCGCTCGTGATAGGCGAGAGCGGTCTCGTAGCGGTGATGGCCGTCGGCGATCACAAGGGGTCGCGGGCGCACCGCCGCGACGACGGCCTCGATCTCCGCGGCGTCGGAGACGGCCCATAGCCGGTGAGCGACGCCGGCGTCGTCTTCGAAGCGCGCCTCGGGTGAGCGGGAGCCGAGCGACTCCAGGAACGGCGCGAGCTCGCCACCGCCGCGATAGATCGCGTAGATGGGCGAGATGTTCACCGGGCACGCCTCCAACAGCGCGAGGCGGTCCTCGATCGGGGCCGGCATCGTCCGCTCGTGTGGAAGGACCCCGGATGCCGCACCGAACGGCTCCAGTTCCAGCGCGCCCATCACGCCGGCGACCCGGCAGCGGCTCCCACTTTGGGAGACGAAGTCCTGACGGTACGCGTAGAAGCAAGGAGCCCGGTCGCGCGCCAGGACGTCCTCGTTCAGCCAGGCGGAGAACGTTTCCGCCACGCCCGCGTACCTCTCCTGAAGCGAACCCTTCCCCGTTCCGAGCTCCAGGCGCACGGCGTTGTGGGGATGACGCGCGCGGAGTTGCTCTTGCTCCTCCGATGAGATGACGTCGTACGGTGGGCATACGAGGTCTCTCAGTTCGGACGCGGAGGTGTAGCGGATCCCGTGGAAGGGCCTCAGGTTCGGCATGAGCAGCGCATGATAGTCGAGGGCCTCGACGGCCTCGTCTGTGACATGGACGGGGTGCTGTACCGGGGGTCCGAAGCGATCCCGGGCGCGATCGAAGCGGTCGCCTCACTCCGCGCCCGCGGTGTCCGGCTGGTGTTCTGCACCAATAACTCTCGTTGGACCGTCGAGCAGTACCTCCAGAAACTGCATGCGCTGGGGATCGAGGCGTCGCCGACCGAGGTCCTCACGTCTGCCGTGGTGACGGCCGAGGTCCTCGCGCGCCGCGATGTCGCGGGCCATCGCGCGGTCGTCGTGGGGGGAGAGGGGCTGAGAGTCGCACTCGCTTCCATCGGGATCGAGATCACCGACGATTCGGGGTCTGCGGACCTGGTTGCCGTTGGTTGGGACCCCGATTTCGACTACGACACGATGCGACGTGCTGCGCGCGCGGTGCGCGCGGGAGCCGATCTCGTCGCCACCAACGACGACGCCACATTTCCGGCCGAGAAGGAGAGGACGGCCGGGGCGGTCGACCTGTGGCCGGGGGCCGGGGCGATCCTCGCCTCGATCGAGGTTGCGTCGGGGCGGAAGGCGGAGGTCATAGGCAAGCCGCACCGACCGATGATGGAATCGGCCGCACGGCGACTGGCCGGAGCGCGGCGGATCGCGATCGTCGGCGATCGGGTAGATACCGATCTGGCCGGGGGGGAGGCGATGGGTTGGACCACGATCCTGGTGCTCTCCGGTGTGACCCCCCGCGAGGACGTCGAGAGGGTGGAGCCGAAGCCCGACGTGGTGCTGGACTCGATCGCGGATCTCGCGGCTCTGCTCCGCTAGGCCGAGCTTTCAGTTCGGAACGCGCTCCTAGCGGGTCAGCGGTAACGCCACTCCGGCTGCCACACCGCGTGAGGCCGGTGCGGTCTCCCGCCGACCAGGAAGATCGCCACCACGCCGAACACGAACCCTCCGACGTGGGCGAGCCACGCGATGCCGCTCGGCCCCGCGAGCTCTTGGGCGCCGATGAGGAACTGATAGAGGAACCAAAGCCCTAGGACCGCGAACGCCGACATCTGCAGGATCGTGAAGAAGAAGAAGATCGGGACGAGGACGTTGACACGCGCGCGCGGGTACAGAACGAGGTAGGCGCCCATGACGGCGGCAACGGCTCCCGACGCGCCGACGGTCGGAAGCTGTGAGTCCAGATGGGTGACGATGTGCGCGAACGCCGCAGCGATCCCACCTAGGAGGTAGAACGCGAGGTATTTGACGGGTCCGAGGAAGTCTTCGACGTTGTTACCGAACACCCACAGGAACAGCATGTTGCCGATGATGTGAAGAAAACCCGCGTGGAGGAAAGTGGAGACGACCGCGGCCACCAAGAAGGAGAACAAATCGCGATCGGGTATGGGGATCCCCGGCCCGAAGGGGGCCGCCGCCGGACAAGTGTCCTCGAGCTGGCACGGTACCGGCGCCTGCTCGAAGAAGTAGCGCGCCCCCGACAGACCCTCGCCGAGGCCCGGCTCCTGGAAGAACGCGATCACGTTCGCGACGATCAGAGCGATCGTGACGACCGGGAACCGGCGCGTCGGGTTCGCGTCGGAGATCGGGATGAGCGAGACCATGCGGCGAGTATAGGTTTCGCCTCATAGCACCCAACAGGTCCGATGGGAGGAACGGATGCTTGACGAACTTCGCAGGATCGCGCTGTTCACGTCCGGCGTGGCGGAGCTGAGCCGCAACCGAGCGGAGGAGCTAGTGAAGGGGCTGGTCCGCAGCGGCGAGCTTCGCAGGGAGCAGACCGCCTCGTGGGTGAAGAACCTCGTCGAGGTCAGCCGCGAGAACCGCGAAGAGCTGGTGAGGTTCGTGCGTGCCGAGATACGTGACCAGATCGCCAACGTCGGGCTGGCCACCAAGAGAGACTTCGAACGGCTCGAACGTCGCGTTGCTCGCCTCGAGTCGCAGCGAAAATCCACGCGCAGGAAGACGGCGTCCAAGAAGAACTCGGGCCGCAAAGCCACCTCCGGCACGAGCCACGCGTCATAATGGGGAGCATGGAGCAGGCTTCCACGCCCGACGTCGTAGAGCGCGCCCGGCGTGAGCTCGAGCGGGCGGAGGACGCCGACGACGCGACGAGGCTCGCGGCGCTCGAGGGACTCCACGAGGTGCTCGAGGAGGAAGTTGACAAAGCCTCTCCGTCTGGACGCTGAGCTCGTCCGCAGAGGGTTCGTGGCGTCCCGGAGCGAGGCTCGACGGGCGATCGAGGAGGGACGCGTCGTCGTCGGTGGCATGCCCGTGACGCGACCGTCCACGTTGGTGCGCGGTGAGTCTTCGATCTCGCTCGAAGGTCCGTCCCCCCCGTTCGTCTCGCGCGGAGGTGAGAAGCTCGACGCGGCGCTGGCGCGCTTCGGGGTCGTGGTAGAGGGCAGGCGCTGGCTCGACGCGGGGGCATCCACCGGGGGTTTCACCGACTGTCTGCTGCAGCGCGGGGCTGCGGCGGTGGTGGCCGTGGACGTCGGCTACGGCCAACTGGCGTGGCGGCTCCGGAGCGACGATCGCGTCGTGGTGTTGGAGCGCACCAACGTCCGCCATCTCACCGCCGGCGACCTTCCCTGGGCCCCGGAGGGTGTGACCGCCGACCTCTCCTTTATCTCGCTGACGCTAGTGCTTCCGGCGCTTGCTGGCCTCGTCGAGGACGACGCCGATCTCGTGCTCTTGGTGAAGCCGCAGTTCGAGGTGGGCCGCGAGGCGGTCTCCAGGGGCGGCGTCGTGAGGGACCCGAGGCTCTGGCTCGAAGCCGTGACGGCGATCGCTCGTTCCGCCGACGAGCTCGGGTTCGGAGTGGCCGATGCGATGTGCTCACCGCTGAGCGGACCCGCCGGCAACCGCGAGTTCTTCCTGCACTCGAGGCGGGGGGTCGTAACGGATGAGTCGGTGCTGGCTCGTGCCGTTCAAGAGGCGGTCCACTGATGCGCATAGATCGCGTGGCAATGGTCGTCCACGACGGGAAATCGGGGGCCCTCGAGATAGCGGCGGATCTGCGCGCCTTCTTCGAGCGGAGAGGAATCGAGGTCGGGGATGAGGGAGCGGACCTCGTCGTCTCCCTCGGAGGCGACGGGACGATGCTCCGAGCCGCGCAGGTCGCCCATGCACAGGACGCGCCGCTGATCGGTGTGAACCTTGGCGCGCTCGGCTACCTCACCGAAGTCGACGCAGGCAAGGAACAGGACGCGCTCGAGCGCATCTTCAACGGGGAATTCGAGATAGAGGAGCGCGTGATGCTTCGGTGCGCGACGGAGGGAGAAGACATCGTGGCGCTGAACGAGGCCCTCATAGAACGCTCCAGCCGCTATCGGCTGGTTCGCCTGCAGGTGCGTATCGGAGGTGAACGACTGACCGCCTTCAACGCCGACGGCGTGTTGGTCGCCACCCCGACCGGTTCGACCGCTTATGCGCTGAGCGCGGGGGGACCGATCGTGTCGCCCAAGGCGCAGTGCCTCGTGGTCGTGCCGGTAAGCGCCCACATGATCTTCTCGCGCCCCTTCGTGTTGTCCGCGGACGAGGTCGTGGAAGTCACGGTGGACGAGGACAGCGGGGACGCCTATCTCTCCGCCGACGGAGCCATCGGGCGGGACCTCCCCGCGGGGAGCACCGTTGTCGTGCGCCGCGACGAGCGGCCGCTGAGGTTGATCCGAGTCGAGGGGCCGGGTTTCATCGAGCGCCTAAGGATCAAGCTGGACCTGCCCAGGTAGTGATTGCGGTAGCGAGGGACCCTCGAGGGCGCCGCGTAGGATGCTCCCGGATGCTTAGGGATCTCGTGGTCTCCAACGTCGGAGTCATCGAAGCGGCGGAGCTCTCGTTCGAGGACGGGTGTACGGCCCTCACCGGTGAGACCGGAGCCGGCAAGACGCTGGTCGTCGCCGCGCTTTCCCTCCTGCTCGGTGCGCGAGCGGACAGGGGGCTGGTGCGCCGAGGCGCCGGCAGCGCGCTGATCGAGGGCCGGTTCGCGCTCCCTTCGGGGCATCCGGCGCTGGAGGTCCTGGGCGCCGGGGTTCCCCCGGCAGAAGGCGCGGGCGAGGTCGAGCTGGTCGTGTCCCGCGAAGTCCCCGCCGACGGAGGGACGACGAAGGCCCGCGTCAACGGACGCCTCGTGCCGGCCGCTCTGCTGGAAGAGGCGGGAGCGCTTCTCGTCGAGGTCGCCGGGCAGCAGGGTCACCACCGCCTCGCGAGGCCGGCGGCCCAGCGCGCGGTGCTGGATTCCTTCGCCGGTCCAGAGGTCCCGGAGCTCGCCGCGCGAGTTGCGGCCGCGGTTAGGGCGGCGGCGCGCGCCCGTCGTGACCTTCAAGAGATCACCGAGAACGAGCGCGCGCGATCTCGAGAGATCGAGGTGCTCGGATACGAGATCTCCGAGATAGACGCGGCGGGTGTGCGCGCGGGGGAGATCAAGGAGCTGCAGGATACCGTTCGCGCCTTGGAGCACGCGGAGTCGATCGCCGTGGCGGTTTCGGACGCCACCGAATCATTGCGCGGTGACGGCGGCGCCGAGGATGCTCTCGCGCGCGCCGCAACCGCCCTCAGAAGGGTCGCCCCCGTCGCCCCCGACCTGGGTGCACTCGCCGATCGCGTGGAGTCCGTCGCCTTCGAGGTCGTCGACGTCTCCCACGAGCTCGCCGGCCGCGACGTCGGGGCCGATCCCGCACGTCTGGACAGTGTTCGGGAGCGGCTCTCGCTGCTGTCCCGTCTCACACGCAAGTACGGCGACGACGAGACGGAGGTTCTCGAGCACCTCGAGCGATCGCGTACGCGTCTCAGAGAGTTGGAACGATCTGAAGCGAACGTTCGCAACCTGGAAGCCGAAGTGAGGAGTCTCGAGGGGGAGGCGCGTTCTTTCAGTGTGGAGCTGTCCCGGCGACGGCGCGAGGCGGCCGGGGCACTCGAAACGGCGGCCACGGAGATGTTCGAGCAGCTTGCGCTGCCCGGGGCCCGTCTGTCCGTGGCGGTGGAGGAACGAGCCCTTTACGAAGGGGGCCTGGAGTCGGTGGAGCTGCGCGCCGCGATGAATCCCGGCGAGACGGAGCGGCCTCTGGTGAAAATCGCCTCGGGAGGAGAGTTGTCTCGTGCCGCTCTGGCCCTCCACATCCTTACCTCCGAGGAGTCCGCGCCCACGTTGGTCTTCGACGAGGTCGACGCCGGTGTGGGGGGGCGCGCCGCGCACGCCGTTGGGACCTGCCTCGCGCGGCTCGCGTCCGAACGGGGAGCGCAGGTGATCGTCGTGACGCACCTGCCGCAGGTGGCCGCCTTCGCCGACCATCACTTCCGCGTTACCAAGACCGCCCAGGGAGCGACCGTGGAGAGAGTGGACGGCTCGGTGCGCGTGGCGGAGCTGTCCCGGATGCTGGCCGGTCTCCCCGAGAGCGAGCGCGCTCGCGAGCACGCCCAGGAGCTGCTGGACCTCGCGACCAAACAGGCGGCGCGCAGATGATCCGAAAGTCGCGGCGCAAGGCCGAAGATCAGGTTCTTCTGCCGGGCACCGTGTCCGGACCCGCCCGGATCGACCGCAGCACCAAGAACCTCTTAACCCGTCTGCAGCCCGGCGACGTCGCCGTGATCGACCACGAGGACATCGACCGCTTGTCTGCAGAGGGTCTGATCCAGCGGCAGGCCGCGGCCGTGGTCAACGCGGCGCGGTCGTCGAGCGGGAGGTACCCGAATCTGGGCCCCCTGCTCCTCGTCTCTGCCGGTCTTCTCCTCGTGGACGACGTCGGCCCCGACGTGCTGGACGTGGAGGAGGGGACTCAGCTCCTTCTCGACGGGGGCCGCGTGTTCGCGTTGAACGGCAAGAGCATGATCGAGGTGTGCCGAGGGCGCGTCCTCGATCTCTCAGGTGTCGAACGCACGCTCGATCAGTCGAAGCGCTCCATCGCCACGGAGATCGAAAGGTTCGCGGAGAACACGATCGAGTACATCAAAGAGGAGCGCGACGTGCTGATCGAAGCCGCGCGTCTGCCGGAGGTCGGCATCGATTTCCATGGACGACACGTGCTGATCGTGGTCCGGGGTTACGACTACAGGGAGGACCTCGCCGCTCTGCGCTCCTATATCCGAGAGGTGCGTCCGATCCTCGTGGGGGTGGACGGCGGCGCCGACGCGCTGATCGATGCCGGTCTTCGCCCGGACATGATCGTGGGGGACATGGACTCGGTAACGACGGAAGCACTTCTGTCCGGAGCCGAACTGGTCGTGCACGCCTATCCGGGAGGCGAGGCTCCGGGGCACGAGCGCGTCGACGCCCTTGGGCTTTCGTGCATCCTGTTCGAGGCAATGGGAACGTCCGAGGACATCGCGATGCTGCTCGCCTACGAGCACGGCGCCGAACTGATCGTCGCAGTGGGTACTCACGCGAACCTGATCGAGTTCATGGACAAAGGACGCAAGGGCATGGCTTCGACATTCCTCACGCGACTGAGGGTGGGCCCGATACTCGTGGATGCGAAGGGTGTCGGTCGTCTCTACCACGGACGGATCAAGAGACGAGATCTGTTGTTGCTGGTGGGCGCCGCGCTGTTCACCCTCGCCGTCGTGATGTCCGTTTCCGATCTGATGCGCGCCGAAGTGACCGCCCTCTGGACTCAGGTCCAGGACCTGTTCTTCTCGGTCCGCCGAGCGCTCTTCTCGTGATGGGGGAACCCCGGCGCCAAGGCGCCTCACTAGTGGCCCCCCTCCCGCCGGTTCCCCCCGACCCCCTCCTAACCTCATGATCGATTTCCGCTTCCACATCATTTCGATCGTCGCGGTGTTCCTGGCTCTTGGCCTCGGGATCCTGATGGGCTCGGGGTTCTTCGGCGATGTGCTGGTGGAGGACCTCAAGAATCGCCTTGCGGATATCCGGAGAACGAACCACGAGCGCGAAAGCGAGATAGACGACCTTCAGTCGCGCATCGAGGCAGAGCAGGCCTTCATAGACGAGGTGCAGCCCGAGCTGGTGGGCGGAGCCCTCCAGGGGCGGAGCGTGGTGGTCTTCGAGATCGAGGGCTTGGACGACTCGACGATGGACGGCGTCGTGGCCTCGATCGAACTAGCGGGTGGGACGGTGGCGACGACGATCAGGCTGTCGGACAAGTTCGGACTTCACAGCGCGGCAGAGAAGGATCAGCTCGCGTTGATCGTCCGATCGACGGCGGCCGACGACGACGACCTCCTTCGGGACGCGGGCTTCGTGCTCGGGACGCGCGCGGCCGGGGCCTCCGACTTCCGCCCGCCCCCGGAGGCCCTCGAGCCGGGGTTGGAGGAACTTCTGAGTGAGTTGGAGGACGCCGGCTTCGCGGCCACGGATGGCTCATCGGATGGGCCCCCGGTTCCCGCCGGCGCGCTGTTCTTGATAGTGGGGGGCACGGGGGACGAACCGCTCTACGACGCCTCCGAGCTTGCTCTCGCACTCGCCACCGGGATCGCTCAGAGAGAGGGACCGGTGCTGGTGGCGGAGCCCTCCAGCAGTGAGTGGGGCCTCGTGGACGCGGTGAGGAGCGACGGGCGCGCGCGCGAGTTCGTGAGCACGGTGGACCAGGCGGAGTCGGTCCCCGGCCGGATCGCC
>JBOGWZ010000041.1:0-8919 GCA_050694075.1 Actinomycetota bacterium
CGCCGTTGGCCCCGATCAGCGCCTGCAGCAGCTTGCGCTGCGCGACGTTCGTGTCCTGGTACTCGTCGAGCAGCACGAACGGGTAGCGCTTGCGGTAGATCGCGCGGACCTCGTCGTTTCGTTCGAGCACGGCGACGGCCTTGGTGATCTGATCGCCGAAGTCGATGCGGCCCGCCTTGCTCTTGGCCCCGATGTAAGCGGCGACGGCGCGGCACAGCTCCTTTCTCTTCTGTGCGGTCTGGACGATCTTCTCGTCGGCGCCTCGCATCGACAGGATGCGGTCGGCGGCGGCCTCGATGTCGTTGATCCCGACCATGTGGTCCGCGATCGATGAGGCAAGGCCGAGGGCCTGTCCGACCACGTAGGACGAGCGGATTTCGAGCGCGTCGAACGGTGGGAGGTCGTCGAGGCAGGACAGCACGAGCTGCCACTGCTGCGCGTCGGACAGGAGCCCGGCCTCCGGCTCGACGTCGACGAGCAGGCCGTAGTCGCGCACGATGCCAGCGGCAAACGCGTTGTAGGTATGGACGGAGACGTCCTCGCCGGACTCGTCGTGCAGCTCCGTGAGCGCGAGGCGAACGCGCTCCTGGAGCTCCTCGGCGGCCTTGTTGGTGAACGTGAGGCCGAGGATCTGGCTCGGCGAGAGGTCCTGCGTTTCCAGCGCCCACGCGATGCGCGCCGCCATCACCGCGGTCTTGCCCGAGCCCGCCCCCGCGATCAGATACAGCGGCTCGAGCGGATGCGAGATCGCGCGCCACTGCTCATCGGTCGGCTCGAAGCCCTTGAGGGCGGCGCGGATCGCGGCGGAATCTCTCGGATCCGTCATGCCGGCAACTCCTTGCCCTCGGACCACAGCGGGCAGATCGGCTTGAAGCGGCACCACGTGCAGTCGGCGTCGGGCTTCGGGCGGAAGTCCTCCGCGAGCACGCCCTCGATCAGCTCGGGCAGGCGCTCGAGCGCCTTCTCCGCCTCCTCCGGGTTCTGGCAGCGCTTCTGGACGTCGTTTCGCGACAGCGGCGCGTTCGGGTAGATCAACTGCATCGAGGAGGGTTCGCCGAGGGCCTGTAGCTCCTCGTCGGACTTCGCCGCGAGGTAGTAGATGGCGAGCTGCAGAGACTCGCGCGCGTCCTCCCACGACCCGGCCGACTTGGACGTCTTGTAGTCGGAGACGATGAGGTTCTTTCCCACCGCGTCGACACGGTCGATCCGCCCGGTGATGCGGTGGCCGTCGAAGTCGACCTTGAAGTGTTTCTCCACCGTCACGGCCTTGCCCGGCTTGAGGTGACGGATGTAGCGGTCGAGCATGATCTGGCCCTCGCGGCGGAACTGGCGCGCCACCGCAGAGTTTGGGAACACGCTCTCGTCGAAGAGCTCCTCGTAGCGGTCGTACGCCGCTTGCGGATTGACGAACTTGCGCTGCTCGATCTCCTCGAAGACGCGATGGATCCACGACCCGAACGCCATGTTGTGAGACGACTCGGGGTCGAGGCCGAGCACCACTTGGTACAGGTATTGGAGCCCGCAGTTGTCGTAGGTCGAGATGCGCGAGTAGCTCGTTCTCAGCTTGTCCTCGGGCAGCTCGTCCTCATCGTCGGCGCGCTGGCGCCGGATGGGAAACGCTCCCTCGGTCCAGTCCCAGCGCCACCACCACTCGCTGGGCTGCGCGGCGCGGCAGTCCGGGTCCGTGGCGCACACCTGCGCGACCGCGGCGAGCGCCGCGATCCGCTCCGGCGCGGGCCGGGAGGTGTCCGACAGGATACGGCGGTAGCGGGCCGCGGCCTCCGCGAAAGTGAGCGGCGGGAGGTCTCCGAGCACGTCCGGCTCGGGGATGGATCCGTAGAGCTCCTCGATGAAGCGGCTCGGCTCCCCGCGGCGCGACGGGCCGGGAGAGGTCGTGACGATGCAGCGTTTGTTGGCGCGGGTGACCGCGACGTAGAACACCCGCCGGTCCTCGGCCTCGTTCCTTCGGTGCCGGGCGACCGGGTCGGTCTCGTCGAGGAAATAGGGGTCGAACAGCCCCGACGCCCGCCGGCCCTTTGGGATCGCGCCCTCGACGACGCCGGCGACACAGACGAGCGCCCACTCCTTTCCCTTGGCACCGTGGAAGCTCACGACGTTCACTCCCCCGCCGGAGCGCTCTGGCGGGAGCCACGGGTCCGAGCCGAAGTCGGCGCGCCCGATGGCTTCGAGGTAGTCGGTGAATGTCCCGGAGCCGCGTCGGCGCTCGACGAAGCGCCCCAGGGCGCGGCTGAAGGCAACGAGCGCGTCGAGGTCGCGGTTGGCGTGATCCGCAAGGCTCTCCTTGGCGCGCGCGGTGAGGTCGCGGCACAGCCGCGAGCGGTCCCACACGACCCAGAAGGCCTCGTCGGCCGGCGCGCTCCTCTTCTGTCGCAGGAGGTCGCGCAGGTCTCTGAGCTCGGCGATCCTTCCCTTCGCGTCGTCGTCAAGATCATCGGGCGGGTCCTCTATGACCGCGGCGAGCGTCTTCCCGCCGAGACGTGCGAGACGCTCGAGCTCTCGCACGACGGAGTCGTCGAGATCGATCAAGCGCGACCTCAGCAGCTCCAGGATGTGCTCGGGCTCCGGCTCGTCGGAGAACGCGAACGTGGCGAGGTCGGCGAAGGCGCGCACGATCGGCTCGCGCCCGAGCGGGCGGTCCGGCGCGCTGATCGAGAACGGCACCTCCACCGCGTCAAGTGCCCGCTCGAGCGGAGGCAGCATCGCGCGCGGCGACGTCAGCAGGATCGCCATGTCCTCGTAGGCGATCTTGTCGGTGAGGTGCGCGAGGCGCAGCTCCCGCGCGATCGCGTCGGCCTCGGCGGCGAGGTTCGGGAAGCGCCTGACCTCGAGCATCGCATCGCCGGCGAAGGACTGGGCGCGGTGGTCCGCGTCGCCGTTTCTTCCGATCAGGGCCAGCGACCTCGCGCCGAAGTCGTCCCCGAGCCGGTAACAGGTCGTCAGGCTGACGGAATCGTGGGGGCCGAACTCCTTCTCGAAGTCGTCCATCCACTCGGGATCGGCCCCCCTAAAGGTCTCGATCGCCGAGTCGGGATCGCCGGCGAGCACGAGCGAGCGTCCGTCGGGCGACCCCGAGGTGAAGCCGGTCAGGAAATGGAGCATGCGCTGCTGCACGAGCGCCAGCTCCTGGCCGTCGTCGACGAGTATGTGAAGGAAGCGTTCGTGCAGCGCCTCGCGCACGTCGTCGTGGTTGGCGATCAGCTCGGTGGCGTCTGCGAGCAGCGTCGGATAGTCGACGCGGCTCCTCGACCTCAGCCTCGTACGATGGCCCTTGAAGAACCTGACAACGTCGGCCCACGCGGGGCGCGCCGCGGCGAGCGCGTCGAGCTGCGAGTCGTCGAGCAGTCTCTGCTCGGCCCGGATGCAGAAGTCCACGACCTCGTCGACGAAGCCGCGGTTTCTCAGCAGGTGGCGGTGATGAGGCCAGTTCGCCTCGTTCTCGTCGGCGAGCGCGTCGCGCACGTCCCCCCACTGCTCGGGCGAGGTCAGCAGCACCGGGGGCTCGGAGTAGGCGAGGCGGTCGTAGTGGCGAGACACGAGGTGGTTGGCGAGGCCGTGCCACGTGTAGACCGGGACCTCGATGAGGGCGTCGAGGCCCTCGTCGAACAGCAGGCGGCGCGTCAGGCGATCCTGGAGAGCGATCTTCGAGGTCCGGTTGGGGACGAGGAAGAGGATCCGGTCCGGGGTGCAGCCGGTCTGGAGGGAGAGCCGCACGAAGCGCTCCTCCAGCACGGTCGTCTTGCCGGTGCCCGGCCCCCCGAGTGCGACCAGCGCCCCCGAGCCGTGCTCGACGACCTCCTTCTGTTGCCTATCGAGGCCGATCCGCCCCTCCCCCGTGTCCATCTAGTCAACCTAGCGCGGGGGTACGACAGGTTCCCGGGTACCCCCACGAAAAGAATTCGCGACCCAGGTGGCAGGGTCAGACCAGGCGGCGCCCGGTCGCCCAGCGGGTCAGCTCATGGCGGTTGGACAGCTGGAGCTTCCGCAGAACGGCCGAGACGTGGCTCTCGACCGTTTTGACCGAGATGAACAGCCGAGCGGCGACCTCCTTGTAAGTGAACCCGCGTGCGATGAGTCGCAGCACCTCGCGCTCGCGTTGGGTGAGTTGATCGAGCTCTTCGTCCGGCCCCTCCACGAAGGTCCCGGCAAAGGCGTCGAGGACGAACCCGGCGAGCCGGGGCGAGAACACGGCGTCGCCCTCGTGCACGCGCGCCACCGCGTCGGCGAGATCGACGGGCGAGATTGATTTCGTCACGTATCCGCGCGCGCCGGCGCGGATCACACCGATCACGTCTTCTTCCGCGTCCGACACGGACAGCGCGAGGAACCTGACGTCTGGATGTGTGCGAAGCACCTGATCGATTACGTGCCGCCCTCCGCCGTGGGGCATGTGAACGTCAAGCAGTACGACATCCGGCTCGGTTGCGCGGATGCCTTCGATCGCGGAGTCCACGTCGCCCGCGGCGCCTACGACCTCGAACTCAGAGAGGAGCTCGGTCTGGACGCCCGACAAGAACAGACGATGGTCGTCGACGAGGAATACCCTTATTCGCTCGGTCATCGCGCACTCACGGGAATCGTCAGCTGTACCTCGACGCCGTGCCCCGGCGCGCTCACGATCTTGGCCCATCCACCTGCGCGCTCCATGCGCTCCTCAATCGAAGCCGCGATGCCACGACGGTCGTCGGGCACGCTCGCAAGGTCGAAGCCGACTCCTTCGTCGCGCACGTAGGCGACGGTCTGCTCGTCGGTGGCTTCCACGAACAACGACACGGACGCGGCGCCGGAGTGTTTTGCCGCGTTGACGAGAGCTTCTCCGCACGCCTGGACGAGCGCCCGCGTCTGTCCGTCGAGTTCCCTATCTCCGACGACGACCGTCTCCACCGCGATGCGGTTCATCGACTCGACGCGCGCAGCGAGACCTTCGATCGCTCCTTCCAACGTCTTCTCGTCGCGCGCTCCGATCTCGCCGTAAAGCCAGTTGCGCAACTCGCGCTCCTGCACGCGGGCGAGCGATGACATCGCCCGGGGATCGTCTGCTCTCTGTATGAGCGCCAGCGTCTGAAGGACAGAGTCGTGAAGGTGCGCCGCGACCTCAGAACGTTCCTCCGAACGGATCCGCTGGCGTCGCTCGGCCGCGAGATCCTCTGCAAGCCGCCACAGCCAGGGCCCGAAGACGAGGCTGAGCCCAGCGATCGTAGCGAGCACCGGGAGAACGAACGTGCGCGCTGCGGCGAGGACGTCCAACGCAACGAGGAACGACCCGATCCCAACGACGATGAGCGCTATGCCAATGATCAAGCGCAGCGGCGACACCGGCCGCGCGAAGAGCAACTCGATCGGGTTGCCGGACAGGATTCGCCGGCTCCCGTCGTCCGAACGCACCCACAGAACGCTCGCCCCCAGCGCGGCGATGCTCACCGGCCACACCAGCGCGTCGCCCAGCCACAGACCCACTTCGCGCAGCGCGATCAAGGCTCCGAAGGTGATTGCGGTTACGGCTGCGACCTGACGGATGCCGGACAGTGGCGGCGCAGCGGTGGCGCCGGGCTTCGCGGCCAGCGCCAACAATCCGTAGGTGACGATCCCGAAGCCTCCCGCGAACGCCAGCACGACGAACGCGGCGCGCACGAGGTTGGGGTCCAGTCCGTGCGAGCTCGCCAGTCCCGCAGCCGTGCCGGTGAGAATCTGGTCGGTCGCGCTGCGCCTTATCCGCGGTATCCCCCTACGCGTGCCCTCACGACCCACTTCGAGCGCGGTCATCTGAGCGAATGCTCTCACGCCCGGCTTCCAACACCCATCCGGGACGGCCCTGACTTCCTCCGGAGATCTCAGGGATTTATCCGGGCCGACCCCGATAGAGACCGAGGACACCGCGGTCCATGATGCGGCCATGGCCGAGAACGCGGGCGGGCGGCTGGCGGAGCGCCGGCTGGTCAGGCGCAAGGGGAACCGACTGATCGCCGGCGTCGCCGGTGGCCTGGCCGACTACACCGGGCTCGATCCCGCAGTCTTCCGGGTGACGTTCGTTGCCCTAGTGCTGTTCGGGGGAGCCGGGCTCGTCCTCTACGTACTCGCGTGGCTTCTGATCCCCAAAGTCGGATCTCCCGAGTCCCACGGAGAAAGGCTGCTCAAGCAGCTCGCCCGCATGCCGTGGATCGTTGCCGGGCTGGTGGTGATCGGAGCCTTCATGCTGGCGCGCGCCGTCGGGTTCGATTTCCGAGTGCCGTCGCTCGCCTGGGCACTCGTGTTGATTGCGATTGGGGTTGTGCTGCTGCGTCGCGACAGGGCCGGAGGGGCCGTGGCGGCCGATGTCGAGCCCGGTGATCGTGCCCGGATACGACGCGAGCGCTCGCCGCTGGGATGGATCACCCTCGGCATCGCGATCGTCCTGACCGGCATCGGAGCGTTGCTGCACAACATCGGTGCCGCGACGCTGGAAGTCGGCGACTACGCGGCGTTGGCGCTGCTGGTCGTGGGGACCGGGCTCGCGCTGGGGACCTGGTTCGGCCGTGCCCGGTGGCTCATCTTGACCGGAGCGGCGATGGTTCCCGTCGTCGCTGCGACAAGCTTTATCGATATGCCTCTGAGGGGAGCGATCGGTGCACGCTACCTGTACCCGGTGGAAGTGAACGAGATACCGGATTCCTACGAGCTACTCGTCGGGAACCTCACGGTGGACCTATCGGAGGTGCGCTTCGAAGGAGCGCGCGCCGAGCTCGACATCGACGCTGCGGCCGGAAACGTCGCCGTCTACGTGCCGCGGGGTGTCACGGTGCGCCTCGACGCTCACACGAACCTCGGTCACGTGAGCGCCTTCCGCGAGTACGAGGAGGGCTTCGACTCGAGAGTCGCCACCATCGTCGCGGCCGAGGACCCGGTGGGAACGCTCGCGCTTGATATCGAAGGTGGGATCAGCGACATCAACGTCTCTCGCTCCTACGTCGAGATGGGACGCAACCGGCGAAACAAACGGAAAGACGAGCGCGGCCGAGATCGACGCCGGACCCGCGATCGCAACGAACGACGGGACGGCGGGCGCCGCGATCGGGATGGAGGGGGCCGGTGAAACGTCACGACTTCGACGCGTTCTCGCTAGTCTTCGGGATCGGGTTTTCTGCGGTCGGCGCAACATTCCTTTTCGGGGGGCCCGATATCTCGAGCTGGTCGACCGAAACCGTGTGGCCCTTCGTCGCGATCTTCATCGGGATGCTCGTTCTGGCATGGGCATCCCGCCGAACACGCGCCCAGGGTGGCGACGCGCCGGATGCGGCCCCGACGACGAGGACGCGGCCTAGCTCGGCCGCGAAGGAAGAATCCTCGGGGCCCTCACAGATGTAGTTACGGGTGCGATCGGTTCGGGGGGCCGAGCCAGGACTACCCTTCTTCGGTGGCCGAGCAGCCGAGGATCCGGGCCGCGACGAGCGACGACGCCGCCGCGATCGCGGCGATCTACGCGCCCTACGTGACCGGCAGCGCCGCCAGCTTCGAGATCGAGCCACCGACGGCCGCGGCCATGGCCGAGCGCATCAAGCGCCTCATCCCGACGCACCCGTGGATCGTCGCCGAGTCCGACCGGGTCGTCGGCTATGCCTACGCGGCCCCCTTCCACCACCGTCCCGCCTACGCCCCCTCGGTCGAGGTGTCGGTCTACGTCGCCGACGGCGCGCGCAGCGGGGGAATCGGAGGCGCGCTCTTGGGTGCGCTCCTGCGTGAGCTAGATGAGCTTGGCTTCGCCAACGTCCTGGCCGGCGTCGCGCTGCCGAACGACGCCAGCGTCCGGCTCTTCGAGAAGGCCGGATTCGAACACGTCGGCACCTATCGCAAGATCGGGCACAAGCTCGGCGCGTGGCACGACGTCGGCTGGTGGCAGCTGAGGCTGTCCGACTCGACCGCGCGCGCACCCCCGCGACTGAACGCTCGCGCCGCGACGATTCACGGGTTCAGGGTGAACGGCGGGTAGCGGTCCGTCACCAAGATGAACGCGTACCCGAAGACGCGGGTCTCCCAGCGGAACACCCCCTCGACGAAGTCGAACATGCCCCTGGGATAGCGACCTGTGAAGAGGATCGCGAACCACGCAAGCACGATGACGACGATCGCCGCGATGTTGAGGAGGATAAGCACTATGTAGTGCGGGATCGCCAACAGCCACTTCACGAGCGGGAGCCACCGGTTGAGGTCGCGCTGAGCATCTGGATAGTCGACGTCGACGTGCACGTACTGTTCCTCGTCGGTGGACGGATAGCGGTCGTCCATAAGAGACAGGAACGCGAAGACCCTGGTCTCGAAGCGCAGGAGGTTGAGGTTCCAGTCGAACCACCAGCGCGGGTACTTCTGACGGAACAGGACCAGGAGGAGCACGGGAAGGAAGAGCAGCCCCCCCGCCGCGTACGCGAACTCTCCCTTGTCCCAACCAGCCCCCCACGTGCTGCCGGAGAGCAATCCCAGCACGATGAAGATCGGGATCGCCACGATGACCCGAAAGAAAGTGGTGGCGCGGTTGAGGTCCCGGTCCGGGTAGTCGATCGAGAGCCGTACGGGGTACTGCGTGGGTGTGGCCTGAGTGTCCACTGGTTTACCTCCTCGATGTCAGAGCCAGCCGCGCCCCATCAGAGCATGAGCGTCGGCCAAGTTGAAGGGGGTTGGAAGTTGCGCATCGGGAACCCTTAGCCCGCGCCCCCCGCCGGGATCGGCTGCCAGTCTGGAAACGCCTCGAACGCGTCCGTGCGGGTCATCCTCGTTCGGTTGGTACCGTCCGCGTTCATGACGAAGATGTCCCCGTCGCTGTCGAACGCGACCATCGAGCCGTCGGGCGACCACACCGGGTTCGATCCGAAGTTCGAGAGCCTCTCCTCGCCGGTCCCGTCCGCGTTGACAACCAAGATCCCACCATTGAAG
>JBOGWZ010000042.1:0-8896 GCA_050694075.1 Actinomycetota bacterium
ACCGGGGAGCTCCCCCCCGGTTCGCCTCCCCGCCGCAGGGGCGGGAGGGGGAGGAGGGGGAAAGCGGGGAAAAACCCTCCGCCCCGGCTACGGAGAGTGACGAAGCTGCGGAGTCTCACGGGGGCCTCGGCGACGCTCCGTAGTTACAAATCCGCACGCCCGCCCTGGGAGGTGGCACGATAGGTGCTACGGGCAGGGCGCCCACCGATTTTCATTGAGGAAGGGGGCAGCAGATGGCAGACCAATACAACGGATACTGCGTGAAGTGCCGTGAGAAGCGCGACTTCCAGGGCGAGGTCATCACGCTCAAGAACGGGAGCAAGGCGGCGCAGGGCCAGTGTCCGGTGTGCGGGACCAAGATGACCCGCATGCTTCCCAAGAGCGCCTAGGCGCAGCATCCCTATCCGAGATCCGGGGCCGCCCCCCAGTAGGGGGCGGCCCTTTCCGCGTGCCTTGAATTCGCGCTTTGTGCGCGTTGCGCCCCCGGGGGCGTGGGCTGAGCGCGCACTGAGCGCGGGGGGCCGCAGGGGATAGCCTCAGCCGATGACCTCGCCGGGCGTGCGCGTGGAGATCGACGGTGACCTCGCCTTCGTGGTGCTCGACCGCGCGGAGCGGGCCAACGCCCTCGACGCGGCCACCGCCTGTGCCGTCGCCGAGGCGATCCAGCAGGTCGGGTCGGACGCCCGCGTCGCGATCCTCACGGGTGAGGGCAAGGCTTTTTGCGCGGGTGGGGACCTCGACGAGCTCGAGGCGTGGAGCAAGGCCCCCGAGGAAGAGGTCCGCGAGCACCTCTATTCGTGCTTCCAGGCGATGATCCGGGCGATCCGCTCGTCGTCGGCGGTCGTGATCGCGGCGATCAACGGGGCCGCGGTGGGGGCGGGGTGCGATCTCGCGCTCGCCTGCGACCTGCGCGTGGCGGCCAGGGGGGCGGCGCTCGGCCAGGTGTGGGTGCGGCTCGGGGTCATCCCGGGCACCGGAGGAGCGTGGTTCACCCAGGCCCTCGCGGGAGCGTCGGCCGCCGCGGAGCTCCTGCTGACCGGCAAGGTCGTCTCGGCGGAGGAGGCCTATGAGCTCGGTCTGGTCAACTCGGTCGTGGCACCCGACGCGCTGCTAGACGAAGCGCGCGCACTCGCCGAGAGCATCCTCGAACACCCAAGAGGCGGAGTGATCGCCAACAAGCGAGCTCTCGTGGCGGCCTCGGAGGCCGGCCTCGAAGCCGCCCTTCAACACGCCGCACAGGTCCAGCCGGCGCGCTTCACCTCGGAGGAGTTTCGTCACGCGGTTCAGAGAGCTCGGAGGTAGCCCACGCGGGGCACCGGCTCTGGTGCGGACAGCTCATGCAGAAGGGTGACGGCCGCGCCCTCCAGTCGCCGGTCACGAGTGCCCGGAGGACGGCCTTGCCCAGCGCCTGCATCTGACGCTCGAACGCGCCAAGCATGCGGGCGTTCGGGTTGAGCGTGAGGACGGCCGGGTCGGTGAGGTAGACGAGGCGGATCTCCGCGGGCATGACGCCGAACGCTCGCCAGCACACGAGCGCGTAGAAGCGCAGTCCGAAGAACGCCTGAAGCTCGCGCGACTCACCCGGCACGCGACCGGTCTTGTAGTCGGTCAAGACCCATGAACCGTCGGTGCGTTCCTCGACGCGGTCGATGATGCCCCTCAGGCGGACCTCGGGCAGCTCGTACTCGACCCACCACTCGAGGCGCGCCGCTCGCAGCGCCCTGGGATCCTCGAGCTTGAAGTAGTTGCCGAGGAGCGAACGGGATTCCTCCAGCCACGCCTCCTCTTGCGGCGCGGCAAGTCCCACGGGACGGAAGTCGGGGTCCTGGCGAAGCGTCCGCCACAGGCTCTCCAGGATCTCGTCGGCGCGCTCCGGTGTGCGCAGGGGCGCCGCCTCCGCGAACAGGCGCTCGAGCACGGCGTGAACGAGGGAGCCGCGCGCCGACGCTGCGGAGATGGGCTCTGGCAGGCGGTCGATCGTCCGAAACTTGAATAGCTGGGGGCAGCTCTTGAAGTCGGTCGCGGACGACGGCGACAGCTTCAGCAGAGCGTGGGCCATGCGAAAAACCCTAGAGGGGACGGTCCCTCGGAGCACGGATTTCCCGGGCGGATCGCAGCAAGACAAAAGGGGGCTCGACGAGCCCCCTTTGCGTCTCAGCCGGTCCGCGATCGAAACCGTTAGCAGCTCTTCATCTTCTCGATGTTCCTGCAGGTGTCCCTGCCCGTGCCGCCGTTGCCGAGGTCGGAGCCGTCGCCGCCGTCGAGGTCGTCGTTTCCGCCGCCGCCGACGAGGACGTCGTTCCCTCCGCCGCCGCTCAGCACGTCGTTGCCGCCTCCGCCCTTGAGCTGGTCCGGGCCGCCACCTCCGGTGAGCACGTCGTCTCCGCCTAGACCGAAGACGGTCTGGGCGCCGCTTCCCGTGGTCAGGTTGTCACCGGCGCGCCCTCCGTAGACCTTCTCGACGTCGGCGCCGACATTGTCGTTCTCGCCGGCCGCGCCGTCGTCGGCGTTCCCGTCGAGATCGACGGTGAGCGTCGTGCCGCGGCCGGAGTACTTCACCGTGTCGGCAGCGCCCTCTCCGCCGTTCAGGGTGTCGGCGCCGTTGCTGGAGCTGCCCTGCACGAAGCTGTCGTTGCCGCCGTTCCCGTTCTCTTGGTCGTCGCCGCTGTCTCCGTCCAAGCGGTCGTTGCCGTCGCCGCCGTTGAGGATGTCGTTACCGTCACCGCCGAAGAGCTGATCCTTGTCGGCGCCACCGGTCAGCGTGTCGACCCCTTCGTTGCCGAACAGTTGGACCCGCGGGTGAAGCGCGGCGTCGCTGTAGGCCGCCGCAGTGATCGTGTCGTCGTTCGAGCCACCCTCCACGACCTCGACCTCGACGACGTCGTCGCTCTCGCCGGCCTCGCCGTCGTTGTCGGTCGTGCCGGAAGAAGCGGCGGCGATCGAGACGTTCAAGGGCACCTCGCGGTCGCCGTAGTCGACCCTGTCCTTGCCCGCGTCTCCGTCCATCAGATCTGCGCCGGCGGGATCTCTCTCCGCGTCGAAGCTGTCGTTGCCGTTCCCGCCGTTCATGACGTCGTCGCCGAAGCCACCCTGGATCGAGTCCGCGCCACCGCCACCATCGATCACGTCGTTCCCGTTCCCGCCGACGATCACGTCGACACCGTCGCCGTCATCGCTACCGGTATCACCGTTGATGACGAGGGGGAGCGGGAAGTCGTCTCCCACCCCGGGCCCCCTGCCGTTGACGATGTCGGAGCCGTCCCCTGCGTTGACCGTCACGGTCTGGACCCCGGTCGCGAAGGTGAGCGAGTTGCCGTCGGTGTCGATGACCTCCTCGTCGTTGTCGCCGTTCAGGTCGATGCCCTTGGTGGTGAGCTTGATCTCGTCCCTGCCGCCGGTGCCGTTGACCACGATCTCGCTCGTCCCGGTGAGCGCGACCCGGAACTGGACGTTGTGGTCGAGGACGTTCACGAAATCGCCGCCCGACAGGTCGAACGTCAGCGTGCCGGAGCCGCTCACGTCGACCGTCTCGAGGGGATCTGCCCCAGCAAGGCTCCCGCAGGGGGAGCCGTTGAACTCCACGTTGTCGCCGGCGACGACGAACGTTCCGCTGCCGCCTACGGTCGCCGAGCACGTCGCCGCTTGGGCCGCGGCGGGTACCAACAGCGCGAGCGCGAGGGAAGCGACGCCGAGGAGCGCCACCCTCCTTGCGCGCAGATTCTTCGTTCTCATGTAGGAACCTCCTGGGTGAAGCCTTCCGGCACCTGTTCGGTCACGACTCACGATAGGGACCCCCTCGCTGACCAACCATTCGAACTTCCACGGAATGCGCTTACGTAGTTCTGCGTAGGCCTCACTCGCCGGCCTCTGTCCCGGCTTCCTCTGCTGAAAGCTGGTCGAGCGAGAGCGACCACGTGAGGTCCTCGGCCGGCATCGGGCGACCGTGGTAGAAGCCCTGCGCCAGATCGCAACCGAGCGCTTCGAGGTGCTGCAGGACGTCTTGGTTCTCCACGCCCTCCGCCACGACCTTGAGACCGAGGTTGTGGGCGAGATCGATGATCGAGCGGACGATGACGAGATCGTTGTCGTTGGCGGTCATGTTCAGGATGAAGGACTTATCGATCTTGATGACGTTGATCGGCATGCGCTTGAGGTAGAAGAGGGATGAATATCCCGTGCCGAAGTCGTCGATCGCGATGCGCACGCCGAGCTCACTGAGCGACTCGAGTATGCCCATCGCCCGTCGCGGGTCGGCCATGATCGAGGTCTCGGTCAGTTCGAGCTCGAGACGATTGGGGGGGATGCCCCACCGATAGAGCATGTGCTCAACCTTGCTGGGGAGCTGGGGATCGAGCAGGTTTCGCACCGAGAGGTTGACGGCCATCTCCATGTCGAAGCCGGCATGTTCCCAGTCCCGTGCCTGGCGAAGTGAGGTGT
This sequence comes from Actinomycetota bacterium, assembly GCA_050694075.1. GTDB lineage: Bacteria > Actinomycetota > CADDZG01 > CADDZG01 > WHSQ01 > JBOGWZ01. The sequence continues at coordinate 4,438 of JBOGWZ010000042.1, forward strand.
TGAGAACCTGGAGGGTCATCGGCTCGATCAGGCCGGTGTGCTCCGACAGCGGGACGAAGGTGACCGGCGGCAGGAAGCCCCTGGTCGGATGATCCCAGCGTACGAGCGCCTCGACGCCCAGCACCTTGCCCGAGCGGATATCCACCTTCGGTTGGTAGTGGACGGTGAGCATCTCGTTGTCGATGGCGTCGCGCAGCTCGCCGACGAGCGCCAGGCGCGTCGGGCTGTGTTGGTCGCGATCGGCCGTGTACACCTCGCGACCGGTCCCTGCGGCCTTCGCCATGTACATCGCCACATCGGCCCTTTGGAGCAGCATGTCGACGTCGCTCCCATGCCCGGGGAACAAGGCGATTCCGATCGAGACATCGATGTGGAGGGTGAGGTTGTCTATCTGGAAAGAGCGCTTGAGCACGCCGCGGATCTTGTCGGCGACGTGAACGGCCGCTGCGGCGTCGGTGATGCTGTCGAGCAACACCGCGAATTCATCGCCCCCGAGGCGAGCCACGGTGTCGGCTTCGCGCAGCACGCTCTGGATCCGTGGGCCGATCTGCTGCAACAGCAGGTCACCGTGATGGTGACCGAGGGTGTCGTTGATCTCTTTGAACCGATCGAGGTCCATAAGCATGACGGCCGCGAGCGATTTGTCACGACCTGCGGTCGCGATCGCGTGCTGAACGCGATCCTTGAATACCGCTCGGTTGGGGAGGCCGGTGAGCAGGTCGTGGAGCGCCTGGTATTCGTTCTCCCTCACCTTGCGCTCCAGATCCGTGGACGCCCGATGGGTGATGCGCAGCATGGCCGCGTAGAGCACGCCGAGGCCGGCGAGCACGACGATGAAGAGCTTCTGCCCGTCGGAGGTAAGGGCGGCTTCGAGAGGAGCGTAGGGCGCCGCCACCTCGAGAGCCCCTACCGGCTCTCCGCCCGGCGACGACCGCAGCGGCACGAAGATCTGGATCGTTTGCTCCTGATCGCTCTGTCTCGGGGCGGTCGATTCAACGACGGTGAGCGTCGCTCTGCCGTCGAGCGCTGCGTCCAGGCCCCGCGTGGAGGAGAGCCGGCGCGCGTCGGAGCTCGGGCCCCGGGCATATACGAGCTTGCGCGACGGGTCCCACACCCGGACCAGCTCGAAGCGGCCCGAGTCGATCTCCTGGAAGATCTCGTCGTCGAGTGTTCTCAGCTTGCCGGGATTGACGCCCGACGGCGACAACAGCGGCTCGAAGCTGAGGTGTGCCAGATTGGACGCCTGACTCTGCAGACCGTCGAGCAGCCGGGACCTGGAGATCACGCGGCCCCCGTGATTGATCGCGAGAGCGATGATCATGAACAGGACCGCGGCGAGCAGGCTGAAGCCTGTGAAGTTCTTGATCCTGAAGCTTGAGCCTTTTCCCACGGTCTCTCTTCCTAGGTTCCGAAGAACGATCTGAATATGCGGATCGCGCCGGGCCCGAGCACGACGACGAACAGCGAGGGCATGACGCAGAAGATCAGCGGGAACAGGATCTTCACCGGGATCTTCATCGCCCGCTCCTCGGCCTGCTGGCGACGCTTGGTTCGAAGTTCCTTGGCCTGCGCGCGCAATACGTTTCCGACACTGATGCCGAAGACGTCTGCCTGGATCATGGCCAGGATGAAGGACCGCAGCTCCTCCACGTTGGTGCGGTCTCCGAGGTGTCGCAAGGAGTCCGCGCGCGACACGCCGAGACGCATCTCCTGCAACATCCTGCCCAGCTCCTGCGAGAGGGGACCGGGCACGGTCCTCATGACCTGCGTGATGGCGGCATCGAAGGCAAGGCCTGCTTCCACACTGATGGTGAGCAGATCGATCGTGTCGGGCAGCGACTTGCGGATCTTTGTCTGTCTCTCGTCCACCATGTGCGAGAGCAGGCCGTCTGGGCCGAAATAGCCCATTGCCGCCAGCAGGAGCAGCATCGCGACGGTGGCCGGCGTCCGGCCGGAGGCGACGAACAAGACCCCGAGCCCCCCTCCCGCGAACAGTCCCAGCAGTTTGACGGCTGCAACCTTCTCCACGTCCCAGTGAACGGGACTGCCGGCGAGGAGCAGCTTGCGACGAAGCCGCTCGCCCACATCGAAGAACAGCGTCCGCTTGGCAAGAGTCTGAACGCGCGACGCAAGCGGGAGCAGGATCCTCTCGGTGATCGACGTGGAAAGCTGACGCTCGCGCAGGTTCGTTGTGATCGGCACGTGCTCGACTCGCGACTCGAGCACCCGCATGGCGCGTCTCCGGTCCAAGAGAGGCACTCCCACGGCCACCGACAGGATCCCGACGGCGCCGAAGGTCGCGCCGAGCCCGAGCAGCACATAGATCTCAGACATCGATCTTCACGACCTTTCTCATCCACATGAGACCGGTCACCAGCAGGGTGACCGCCAGCGTCGACATGACGAGCCCGATCCTCGAGGTCCACAGCAGGCCGAGATACTCGGGGTTGACCATCCCGATGTAGAAGGCGATCCCGATCGGAAGGCCGGTGAGGATGTAGATCGAGAGCCGTCCCTCGGCGGAGAGCACCTTCACCTGGCGGCGGATCGTCTCGCGCTCCCGGATCGTCGCCGCGACGTTGTCCAGGAGCTCGGCCAGGTTCCCACCTACCTCCCGCTGGATGTTGACCGCGAGCACCGCCCACTTGAGGTCCTCGCTGGCGATCCGTTCGGCCATCGCGTTCATCGCGTCCGTCGCGGGACGTCCAAGGCGGACCTCGGTGACGACTCGGACGAACTCCTCCCTGGCCGGTTCGTCGACCTCCTTTGCAACCATGTCGAGTGCTTGAAGGAAGCTGTGCCCGGCGCGCAGCGAGCTCGCGAGCACGGTGAGGATGTCCGGGAGCTGCTCCTGCAGCTTGTCCGTTCTGCGGTTCACGGAGATCGACAGCAACGCCACGGGGGTCGCTCCGGCGGCGAACGCAAGGAGGAGCGCTAACGGGATGTTCTGGAAGAGCAGCGCTCCGAGGAATAGGCCAACCACCGCCGCCGCGACCGATCCGGCTACGAACTCACCGGGCTTGACCCGCGCCGCCGCCTGCTCGAGCCGGAGGTCCAGCTTCTCGGTCCACCCCGCCGCGTCGGCGACCTTCTGGCCCACGTCCGCCATCGCGGACGGGATCCACGCTCCCAGGCCGTGCTGATGGTCGCCTTGATCCACGATCTCGCCGGAGGGGGCGGAGATGCGGCGCGCGATGTCTCGTTCGCGACGCTTGCGCGCCATGCCGCCGAGCGTCAGCGTCAACAGCCCGAAGCTGGCCCCGAAGAACAGTCCCACCACGAGCACCAGGCCCCACGTTCCCCTCAGGAGGGGGTCGGCGGCTTCCGGCCGAGTGGGCCCGACCTCGGGCTTCGGCTCCGGCGGTGGCGGCAGGAAGAGCGCGGAATCGCTTCCCTGCCGAGTCGTGATCGAGAGGGAGACCTGGCCGTCCGAGGGCGGGACCGACGACCAGTAGGTGACGACGAACTGGTTGGAAAGCTCGCTCGCCAGGTCCCGATAGACCTCGGATAGGTCGGCGGCCGCGGCGGGGGAGTAGCTCCCCTCGGTGAGCCCGGCGATCTTCTTCAGGGTGGCGCCGTCGAAGTCCGGCGAGGTAAGCCCGACCGCGAAGACCGGGGCGGCCGTGTCCTTCACGTGAGCCAGCGCCGAGCGAAGGTCCGTTCTACTGGCCGTGTCTTCGCCGTCCGAGAGCAGCACAATGTTGCGCTGGGCCGTGCCTCTGAACATGCGCGCCGCCTTGTCGAGCCCGTCGTGGAGCGCGGTTTCGCCGGACGCGACGAGTGTCCGTACGGACGCGAGCGCCCGGTTCCTGTCGGTGGTCAAGCGAAGCATCACGCGTGCCTCATCCGAGAACGTGACGATCCCAACGCGGATGTGTTCCGGCACGTTTTCGATGAAGTCCGTTGCCGCCGTTATCGCCGAGTCGAGGGGCTCGCCCCGCATGCTGCCGGAGGTATCGATCACCAGCACGACGTCGACCCATCCACCGGTCTCCATGAGGGACTCGACAGAAGTGATGTCCCTGTGCTCGCCGTTTTCTTCGACCGCCACCTCGGCGGCCTCCACGGGTCGCTTCGACGACGTGGAAACGGTGACGGAGACCTGAGGAAAGTCTTTCTGCTCGACTCTGCGGATGCGAACCATCTGCTCCGCGGCGACGGCCGGCTGCACCGCTCCGAGAAGGAGCGAGCTCGAGGCCGCAAGGACGAGGAGGAACCGCCTCAAACCCTCACCCCCAGGCCCTCGGGCATGAAAAGACCAGGCGGCATATGGACGTTGTGGTCTTCGAGCTTCTCGAGGAACTTGGGTCTCAGTCCGGTCGGCTTCAGGACGCCCATCGGGCGACCGTTGTCGCTGACTCCGGCGCGAAAGTCGAAGAGGAAGACGTCCTGGAGGGTGACGACGTCCCCTTCCATGCCCACCACCTCGGTGACATGCGTAACGCGGCGCGAGCCGTCC
>JBOGWZ010000043.1:0-8731 GCA_050694075.1 Actinomycetota bacterium
GGAGTCGTCTACCTGTCGCAGGCGATCCGAATGCTGGGTCGCGTCCAGCTGCCGATACTGCTCCCATTCGCCTCCACGACCGCCGCCGTGCTGCGCAGCTTCCGCCTGATCGACTTCCCCGTCGATCAGTTGAAATTGATCCTGTACGGTCGAGTCGTCGATACGCGACGAGCTAGGGAAGCATTCGGCTTCGCTCCCCGCTACTCGACGGAGGAGGCGGTGTTTGATCTACGCGACCGCAGTCTCGCCGGCGAGGAACAGACCGCGTCGCGACCGACGTGGGAGCGTGATCTGATCGAGTATCTCAGGCGAAGGACCGCGTCCGAGCGGGAGATGGTGTGATGAGAGACGCACAAGTCATACGGATCGATGAACACGAACGACGGATTGCACCGAGGTCGGAGCGAGAGCGTTGTCGCGCCACCACCTCCAGTGGTCGACCCTGCCGCAACTACGCGGTCGAGGATGGGTACTGCGCGGTTCATGCTTCGATGGGCGCGACCCGAAAGAGTCATCCGTCGTCTCGGGCCCGGCCGGAGAGCGCCACGAGGATCGAGGAGCCGCACTCGGGGATCGGGGAGTTGGTGCGGACCCGCCTCGAAGGCCGCTATTCGGTGGACGATCTGGGATACGACCGCCAGCTATCCCGCGACCTGCTGCTGCCCCTCTTCCGCCTGATCTACGAGCGGTACTTCCGGGTTCGCACGCTGGGCATCGATCGCGTACCGAACGAGGGTCCGGCCCTGGTGATCCCGAACCACTCCGGCGCGGTCGCGCTCGATTCCCTCGTCCTGCAAGCGGCTCTGGCGCTCGAGCATCCCAACAAGCGTCCCCTTCGCAACGTGGGTGCCGATCTCGTGTTCAGACTTCCGTTCGTCGGCCCTATGGCTCGCAAGATCGGCACCGTTCTTGCCTGCGACGAGGACACCTTCGAGCTGTTGCGGAGAGGCGAGCTGGTGGGTGTCTTCCCAGAGGGGTTCAAGGGCGTGGGCAAGGGATGGAGAGACCGCTACAAGCTGCAGCGGTTCGGTCGGGGGGGCTTCATCGAGGTGGCACTCAGGGCGCGCGTCCCGATCATCCCCGTGGCGATCGTGGGGGCCGAAGAGGCGTATCCGATGATCGCCGACATCAAGCCGCTGGCGCGCCTCATCGGCGCCCCCTACTTTCCCGTGACGCCGACCTTTCCACTTCTAGGCCCCTTTGGAGCCATTCCTCTTCCGTCCAGATGGGTTATCGAATTCGGGGACCCCATCCCTATGGACGGCTATCCGGAGGACGCCGCCGACGACAAGATGCTCGTGTTCGAGCTTGCCGACGAGATCCGCGACCGGATACAACAGATGATCTACAGGAACTTGAAGCTGCGAGGCCCGGCCTTCTTCTAGGTTTTTCCTGCCGCGACGAGAGACCGGCATCGCTCGGAGCGAACCCTGGGGGTTGAAGGTTTCGGGTGAGCGAGAGCGATGCCGTCGCGAGGAGGGTTAGCCCGTGAGCTGATAGAGGCGGATCACGCCGAGTACGCCGGCGATGGCGATCGCGATCAGCAGAAAGATCAGCGCCAGTACGGTGTTGCGTCTCACTCCGAAGAGGATAGGCGCTAAGCGGGCTCCCCCAGGCCCTCGAAGACGAGCCGGAAACGCCGGTCGCAGGTCGTGCAGTAGTACGCGCCGCCCTCGCCCGACGGCTGGATCGTTTGCTCGGCGCAGTAAGGACAGTAGAACGGCACCGCCCTGACACTCACTGTTCTGCCTCGGTCTCTTTCGGCCCACGCGCCACACCGAAGGAGTGGATCCCGCACTCGGCCTTCCCGAATCCGTCCCAGCGACCCGCGCGTTCGTCCTCTCCGGCACGAACGGCACGAGTGCAGGGCCAGCATCCGATCGATGCGAAACCTTGGTCGATGAGCGGATGGGTGGGGATCGAGTGATGTTCTAGGTATTCGTCGACGTCCAACTTCGTCCACGGGGCGAGTGGGTGGATCTTCAGGACTTCCTTCCCCGACGGAAGCAGCTGCGCTTCGACCAACGGTGTATCGGCGCGCAGGGGGGACTGGTCGCGGCGCAATCCGGATATCCACCCGTCGAACCCTTCCAGTGCCCGCTGCAGCGGCTCGACTTTGTTGATGAAGCAGCACCTGTCCGGTTCCCGCCGGTACAGCTCGGGTCCGTGAATCTCGGCCTGTCGCCGAGGGGTTGCGTGCTCGCCCGTCAGCACCACCAAGTTGAGGTCCCACATCTCGACGATGCGGTCTCTGAACTCGAGCGTTTCGGGGAAGTGGAAGCCGGTATCGAGGAACAACACAGGAACATCCCGCCGGACGTCGGTGAGCATATGGAGGATCGCGAGTCCCGAGGACTGGAAAGAGGTCGCCACGGCGAGGTCCTCGATGGTCCCGGCGGCCCATTCCAGTACGCCGCGAGGCTCTTTGCTCGCGAGGTCACTGTAAGAGATGTCCGGCGAGGCGAACGTGTAGCGATCGGTCACGACGCCCTCGGCTCTGCGAGGGCGGCGGGTGCCGGTGGAGCAGTCGCGTAGCGTGGCTTTGCCGCGAACTCGGCGAGCTCTTTGTCCGAAAGGCGGTTGACGAAGCGCGAGAAATTCTCACCCGGGGCGCGCCGCTCCCTATAGCGCCGGATCAAGGTCTCGACGTAGGGGCCGGCCTCCGACGCGGGGACCTTGACGCCTCTTGCCTTTCGCCCGAAGGCGCGGTCCACGCCGAGGTGCCCTCCGAGATGGACGAGGAAGGCCTCGACCCGCCGCCGCTCTTCGACTTGGTTACCGTCGCGGTCGGTTACGTAGGTCCGCTCTGCGATCTGGCACCCCATCAACCCGATGTCGGCGGTCTGGTACCGCGCGCAGGAGTTGGGGCACCCGTTCACGTTGATGCGTATCTCCTCGTCGAACCCCGGGAGCACCTTCTCGAGGTAGCGATAGAGCTCGGTCGCCCGCCCCTTCGTCTCGACGATGGCCAACTTGCAGAACTCGATCCCGGTGCAGGCCATGGTTCCGCTCCTGAACGCGCTCGACCGAACGGGCAGATCGAGTGTTTCGAGCTCTCCTGCGAGGTCCTTCACGCGCTCCTCGGGCACGTTGACGATGACCATCTTCTGCTGGGTGGTGGTCCGGACATCTCCGGTCCCGTAGCAGCGCGCCAGGCGGGCGACGGCGCGCAATTGGTGGCCGTAGATCCGCCCCGCCTTGGGGGAAAACCCTGTGTAGCAGTTCCCGTCCTTCTGGGGCCAGATCCCCACATGTTCTCGATGGGCGATCGCGGAGGGCGGCGGCTCGTCGAGATCATCGAGCTCGTATCCGATCTCGTCTTCTAGAACCGAGCGGAACTGCTGCGGCCCCCAGTCGCGGACCAGGAACTTCATGCGCGCGTGATTGCGAGCCCGTCGGTATCCCCAGTCCCTGAAGACTGCGGTGATCCCAAGAACGACGGGAACGACCCGTTCGGGCGGGACGAAGGCACCGAGGCGTTCGGCAAACATCGGATTGGTGCTGAGCCCTCCGCCGACCCACAGATCGAAGCCCGGACCGAGCCGGGGATGTCTTGCACCGCACAACCCGATGTCGTTGGTCTCGTGCTGAGCGCAGGCGTGCCCACAACCCGATATGGAGATCTTGAACTTTCGTGGGAGGTTCGAGAACTCCGAGTTGCCTACGAGCTTCGCGGTGGCGTCCTGGAGCACCAGAGACGCGTCGACTATCTCCGACGCGTCGACGCCGGCCAAGGGGCAACCGAGGAGGTTGCGGGGCGTGTCGCCGCACGCCTCGGTCGTGGTCAGCCCGACCGACTCCAGCTCCGCCCAGATGTGCGGGACGTCCTCGATGCGGATCCAATGAAGTTGGATGTTCTGGCGATCGGTGACGTCGGCGATGTCCCGGCCGTACCGTTCCGAGATGCGTCCGATCATGTCCGTCTGCTCGGCCGAAAGGATCCCGCCCGGTATCCGGATCCGCATCATGAAGTAGCCATCGGACTCCGGACGCTGCGTGTAGATGCCGTACCAGCGGAAGCGCGACCTCAGGTCGGACGGCCAGATGGATGCGAACCCCTTGCGAGAGTAGATGCGCTCGATGCGCTCCCGCACGTTGAGGCCGTCGTCCTCGCGCTTCGCCTGCTCGGCCGCGTTCAGCGGCTCCCGATAGCCGAGGGCCCACTGGCCCTCGGCCCGGTTCCGCACCCGGATTGGGGACGTCTCGACCTCGCCGCACCCGCAGGTCTGGCACATAGGGTCCTGTTTGTACCGGGGAAATAGGAGGAAGTCAAATCAGCCGTTTTGTCTGCACATCCCGGCACTTTTTGGTGCGTGGAAGCCGAACCTGAAGACAGAAGGGGTCGGGACGGCTAGGCCCGGCGAAGGTCCCGGCAGAGCTCGGTGATGTGGCGCTCCAACTGATTGAGTCCCTCGACCTTGCCAATGGAGACCGCCACCCCGGCGTCCTTGGCCTGCGTTTCGAGTTCGGAGTCGAGGTAGGCGGTGTACAGGATGATCGCCTGGTCGGGTCGCTGCTCTCGGATCCGGCGGGCGGCCGTGAGTCCGTCCATCCCCGGCATCTTGTAGTCCATCACGATGACCATCGGATCCTTCTCTGACGAAAGTCTGAGGGCCTCTTCCCCCGAGGAGGCCTCCCCGACCACGTCGAAACCGTCCAGCTCGAGCATGTTGACCAGCATCGCGCGGACGTGGTCGGTGTCGTCCACCACGAGGATCCTTACGCCCTCCACCCGTACCCTCCTGTAGCCGCCCTTTGTTGGGGAACCCCGGCGCCAAGGCGCCTCACTGGTTCCCCCTACCCCTCCTTAGCTCCTCCTGGGGAGCCCCTTCGCCAAACGGCTCTCGCCGAAGAGCCGGTCGACGAGGAACTCCCGGTTGCGCCGCAACGTATCGACGAGCTTGCGGGGACGCTCGAGGTAACGATTCACCGATACCTCGAGCGCCACCGTGCCCGCATAGCCGGTGCGACGCAACTCCGCCAGAAACCTGTCGATTGGGAGGATCCCTTTCTCGAGCTCTAGATGCCCGTCTCTCCCGTCGCCTGCATTGTCGGAGAGGTGAACGTGCACGAGCTTGGGAAGCAGCAGCTGATAGGCGTCTAGTAGATCTTCGCGCGCGACTGCGAGATGGCTCGTGTCCAACACCACGAAGGGAGCCGCGTCGTATAGCTCCTTCGGATACAGCCAGCGGTGCCCGCGGAGGCGCCGTCCGGCCATCCACCTCGGGTACATGGTTTCGACGGCCACGGTCACGTGTTCTAGCGCAGAGAGCTCCGCGCACTCCCGATCGATCCAGCGGGCGTACGCGCGTTCCCACAGATAGGGAGGATGCACGATGTAGATCTCCGCCCCCACGGCCTTGCACATCTCGACCCCACGCCTGATCTTCTCGACGGGGTCGAGTCCCCAAACGCTCTTGGTGATCACCAGGAAGGGGCCGTGGATCGTGGCTATCCGCAGCCCCCTTTCCTCGGCGAGGCGCAGCGGGATCTCCGGGTGGTGCGTGCTCGGGTCCCGGGTCACCATCAACTCGATCTCCTCGAACCCCGCCTCGGCGATCGCGTCGAAGGCGCGCTCGATCTCGAAGGCCCAGAAGGGCCCCGTCGAGCACTGGATCCTCACCACTTCGTCCCTGGCCACGGCGCTAATGGTCGCACGGGGAGACTGCAGTCACCATCCCTTTTATTCCCCTCGAGCGCGAAAACGCCTCCGGCAGAGCCGGAGGCGCCGCGGAGCGGTTCGAGGGCGGGCCGGCTTGGGGCGGGCTGGGAGGCTCGTTACTCGATCCGGCTGGGGGTGGATCGAGCCATGGTCCCATCCTCTCCCGACTCCACAGGAGTCTTCGGCGTCCCGCTCTCGAATCTTGAGGCTTCTCGGGACGGTGCCGAACCCTCGGCTAGCTCGCGCTTGCAAAAGTTTGCAGAGGAGCACCGTCAGGGCGGGCTCGCTACCGGGCGGACTCTCGATCGCGCCTTGCGCACCTGAGCCTGTCCAACAGATCGGGGCGCAGGACGCGCAGGCCCGCCCTGTTGTAGTGGACCACTCCCTTCCGTTTCAGGTCCCCCAGCGCCCTGCACGCGCTCTCCCTGGACACTCCGGCCAGAAGCGCGAGATCCTTCTGAGTCAAACGTAGCCGCGTGTGGCCGACGCGCGCAGACACATGCATGAGCCTCCCGGCTAGGCGATGTGAGGCGGCCGCGGCGCTGCGTTCGAGGATGGTCTCGGTCGCCCAGCGGAGTTGTCTTGCCAGGCTCCGCGCCAGCGCCCGCGCCGCGCGGTCGTTGCGGCACACGATTTCGATCAAGAGCCGAGCGTCCACGCCCAGCAGGTCGCAATCCGTGGCTGCGACCGCATCGAGGGACTGGGGTCCGGGATCCACTGCCGCCACCTCTCCTATCAGGTCGCCGGGTAGCGCGATGCCGACGATCGTCTCCCGACCCTCGAACGCGACGGCAACGAGCTTGATTATCCCGCGCTGGAGGAAGTGGACTCGCCCGTGATCGCCCCCCGAGACGTAGAGAAGTTCACCGCGCGGCAGATGGCGCGGCACCGCGCGGTCCAACACGAGCTCTAGCTCTGCGGAAGGAAGCTCCGCCAGGATCGGGCAGTCTGCGGTTCGCATGCGTATCTCCTTTCGGACACGAAAAAGGGGTGGGGCCGAAGCCCCACCCCTCCTCTTTGGTAGGAAGCTAGCCGAGGTTCGCTAGAAGGTCAAAACCCGGTCGTATTCCTCGATCATCTTGGCGAACTCGGGAGGCGTCACCCACCGGCCGTTCACTGCCGAAAGGTTGTCGTCGGTCGCCCCACGGGCGACCGCGCACCCTTTTCAGACGTAGATCGGTACCGAGTGCTCCTTCAGCTTCGCCAGCAACTCGCGCAACGGGGGGATCCCGATGCCCTCCATCTGCTGCGCGTTGTCGCCCAACACGATCTCCGCGGCGTGACCCGCCAGCGCCACCGCGGCCTCCTGTCCGATCTCGAGCGAACCGTTCGCGGCGACGTGGAAGGGGATCGAGGCCGTGGTTGGGTCTGCGGTTCCTACCGTCGAGACGTAGAGCACCTTCATGAGGCTTCCCCCTTCATCGTGGGGCGGTTCGGACTGTCCATGAAACCTCAGAGGCTATGACATCGCTAGAGGGCCCCTAAGATGGGCCGGCATGCAACGCTCCACTCCCCCTGCCGCGGGCTCCCGCGCATGGACAAAGGCGACCTGGATCCTGCTCCCGGCCCTGGCCTTCATCGGTCTGCTGGCGTTCGCCACCACGCGGACGGCCCGCGCCCCAGAGCCGGGAGATCCCGCCCCCGGTTTCACGGCGCCCCTGCTCGAGGGCGGCGGCAGCGTGGCGCTTCAGGACTTGAGAGGGCGACCCGTGTTCCTGAACTTCTGGGCGTCGTGGTGCATCCCGTGCAGGGACGAGGCCGAAATCATCCGCCGCGCACACGAGTCCTATGGAGACGAGGTGCATTTCGTTGGAGTGGACATAAGAGATGCGAGAAGCGACGCCCTTGCCTTCGTTGATCGTTACGGACTCGATTACACGCTCGTCCGTGACGAGGATCTCGACATCTACTGGGACTACGGGTTGACCGGGCAACCGGAAAGCTTCTTCATCGACGGCGACGGAATCGTTGTGCAGCATGTGAACGGACCACTAACCGAGGAGACGTTGTTCCAATACCTCGACGTGCTCGTGAGTCGCGGTGCCTGAGCTGATCGCTCCCGCGTTCCTGGCGGGCCTCGTGTCGTTCCTTTCGCCCTGCGTTCTTCCGCTCGTCCCCGGCTACCTCTCGTACATGTCGGGTTTCGCCGGGCGCGAAGGGGGGCCGAGCCCACGGCGCGCCGCCCTCGTGGCGACTTCTTTCGTAGCCGGCTTCACCGCCGTTTTCGTGGCTCTCGGCGCGTCCGCGACGCTGCTCGGCTCGTTCCTGCGCGACTACCGGCAGGGATTCGTTCAGGTCGGAGGGATCTTCATCATCCTCCTCGGCCTCGTGTTCGTGGGTGTGATCAGGCTGCCCTTCCTCTACAGAGAGACGCGCTTCCATCCCTCTCCCAAGGCCGGCACGTGGGGGAGCGTGGTCCTGGGGGCCGCGTTCGCGTTCGGCTGGAGTCCCTGCATCGGGGTCACGATGGGGGTCGCGCTGACGATGGCCGCGGGCGCGGGGGCCGAGGGCAGCGTGGGCGAAGGTGCCTTCTTGCTGCTCGTCTATTCGCTTGGGCTCGGCCTTCCTTTCGTCGTCGCCGGCCTCGGGGTCTCGCGGCTCACCACCACGGTCGCGTGGCTGCGCCGTCACACCCGAACGGTGAACTTCGCCAGTGGGATCCTGCTGATCGTCGTGGGGATCCTGTTCGTCACCGAGGAGCTCTTCCGACTCTCGCTCTGGATGCAGCGGACACTTGCGGCGATGGATCTCGACTTCTGGAACTTCTGATACGCGGCTCGGCCTCTGCGCACAAGTTCACAGGGTTATCTGTAACCTCGGTGCGCGGGCGCGAATCCGCTGGTAGATGCGGTAGTAGAGCTTGTGACGACGCTCACAAGCTGGTTATAGGATGAGAGCGAGTATGCGGAACAGACCGATTCCCGAGGCCACCGTCGCGCGCCTCCCCATGTATCTGCGGGCCCTGCTGGACCTCGCCGAGACGACCGGCGCGACCTCCATCAGCTCCGAGGAGCTGGCCCGTCTCGCGGGGGTCAACGCCGCCAAGGTGCGGAAGGACCTGTCGTACCT
>JBOGWZ010000044.1:0-8712 GCA_050694075.1 Actinomycetota bacterium
GGCGCGAGACTGCCTGCGGGATGTACTTCAAGCAGTTCTACCTGGAGAGCCTCGGCCACGCCTCCTATCTCGTCGGGGACGAGAAAACCGGCCGGGCGCTCGTCTTCGACCCCCGACGAGACGTCTCCGTCTATTTCGACGCGGCGCGCGAGCGCGGCCTCCGGGTCTGCTACGTCATGGACAGCCACGGGCACAACGACTACATCAGTGGGATCAGCGAGCTCAAGAACGATGAAGAGGTCGAGGCACTCGGCTTTGCCGACGCGCACCTCGGTTACCACCACCGGGCCGTCAGGGACGGCGAAATAGTGGAGATGGGCGATGTCGCGTTCGAAGTCCTACACACACCCGGGCACACGCCGGAGCACGTGAGCCTGGTCATATACGAACGCGCTACCAGCGCGGACATACCCGCGCTGATGCTGTCCGGAGGCGCGCTTCTCGTCGGCGATCTCGCACGCCCGGACCTGCTCGGCGGGCCCGAGCAGGCCGCGGAGATGGCGAAGGTGTATTGCCGCACGATCCAGGAGAAGCTCCTGTTCGGTCTTCCCGATCATCTCGAGGTGTTCCCGACGCATGTGTCCGGATCACTCTGCGGCGGCAACATCGGGAGCAGGTTGTCGACGACGCTCGGCTACGAGCGATTGACGAACGCGATCCTGTCGCGCGTTTCCACCTCTGAGGAATTCGTGGAGGAGTGCATACGACTCGACAACCTTCCGGCGGTTCCCCCGTACTGGCGGAGGATGCGAAGGCAGAACATGGCCGGTCCCCGGCTGCTCGGCCAACTCGTCGAGCCCCCGGCTCTGCGCCCCGACGATTTCGAGAAGTTGCAGAGCGATGGAGCCGTGGTCCTCGACGCGCGTAGTCCCGAGGCGTTTGGCGGTGCGCACGTAGCGGGCGCGGTCAACGTGGGTCTCTCCTCTTCGTTCGCGACATGGGCGGGCACCGTGCTACCGGACGGGGCGCGCGTGCTGCTCCTCCTCGATCGCTCAGACGATCTCTGGGATGCCACCTGGCAACTCCTGCGCATCGGATACGAGGTGCCGATCGGCTGGCTCGCCGGGGGGATGCACTCGTGGCGCACGGCCGCGAAACCCATCGAGGCGATGAAGCAGATCACCGTCCACGAGCTCAAGCGCGCTCTGGACGACAACGCGATGCGTGTTCTCGACGTGCGACAACCTGCGGAGTGGGAGGGCGGCCGCATCGATGGAGCGACGTTCGTCACCGGAGCCGAGGTCCCCGAGCACGCGGACGAGGCTCCCGAGGGACCACTGGCGGTGATGTGCGGGAGCGGCTATCGCTCGTCCGTGGCCGCTAGTCTGCTCGCAGCGCGCGGGCGGAGGGATGTGGTCAACGTGATCGGAGGCATGGCCGCGTGGAGAGCTGCGGGCTACCCGACGGTCCCCTGAGGGCCACACGGAATATTTGCCCCCGCAAGAAAGTTTTCGGTAGCCGATGGGCGCCCCATGAAGGGAGGACACGATGAGTGACCTGGGTGCATGGATCCTGTTGCTGGGCAGAGTCCTTTTCGCCGTCAACTTTGCCCTCGTGGCCGGGTTCGGGTTCCACATCCTCAAGGGAGAGATGGCCATCGGCTACGCGCGCTCGGTGGGGTTCCCGTTCCCCGCGCTGGCGGGGTGGGTGACCGGTGTGTGGCTGGTGGCCGGAGGACTCTCCGTCGCGCTTGGGGTCTGGGCAGATCTCGGCGCGCTGATGATCGGGGCCTTCGTGATCCCCGCGGCCTGGGGGTTCCACCGCTACTGGGAGGCCCCCGACGACCAGAAGCAGACCCAGCAGATCCTGTTCTGGCGGAACGTCACCTTCCTTGGGGCGGCCCTCGCGCTCTTCGCGTTCTTCGCGGGGTTCGGGCACGATCTCGGCCTCACGATCACCGACCCGCTTTTCGATCTCAGTGAGTAGGTCAGCGCGGGCGGCGAACAGGAGGGGAGATGGCCGACGACGCCGGTAAGGTGCGGGACCTACTGCACGAGGCGGGGGAGACGCATCACGTCGTCTACCGGATCACCGACGGAGCGGACGACGACTGGGCGTCGTGGTACGCCGACTGGCTCACCAGGCTCTCCGAGCTTCCCCAGATCCTGGGCCGGGCGCCCGTGCGCAGCGAGCTCGTCTATCTGTTGGTGAAGCTGGACGGGGACTACACAAGAGAGAAACCCTCCGAGCAGTGGGAGGACTACTACGCGGCGCGCATCCTGGAACACTTCGGCTGAGCTTCGCTCGGTCACGAAACCGCCACGGTAGTTTCCCCCTCGTGACGAACTTCGAGCCCGGAGAGCATTACTTCGACGCGAAGCGGTGGGAGGAGCGCCGGCCCGAAGGTCCGCATCTGTGGAGGACGCTCGGTTATCGGCGCACCGTATGGGAGCCGGGGCGTCAGGTGATCGAGTGGGACGCCACCGAGGACTACGGCTTCCCGACGCAGTCCGGCTACATCATCCACGGCGGACTCGTGACCACGATCCTGGACACGGCCATGGGCGGCGCCTGCTGGAGCCTACTCAACCTCGATCAGGCGTTCCTTACGGCGGACATCCACGTCGATTTCGTTCGAGCGACGCGACCGGGCCCCCTGCGCGCCGAAGGCCGGGTCGTTCACAAGGCATCACGCGTGATCTTCTGCGCGTCGGAGCTGTTCGACGCAGACGACGTGCTGCTCGCGACCGCTCGCTGCACGCAGGTCCTGCTCTCCGCTCAGGGGCCGGCGGGAAGGTCGTTCAAGGACTCGGCGCGGGAACCCTCGTAGCCAGACGCGTTCGCAGTATCGCCGCCCCGCCCGCGCACATGGCAGCGGGGAGCGCGTAGGCGACGCCGAAACCGAAGGCGTTGGCCAGCACCCCCACCGCGTAGCTCCCTATCCCGGCGCCGATGTCGAAGAACGCCGTGAACGAGCCCTGTGCATCTCCGCGCTCCGAATCCGGGGCGCGATCGATCGTCAGCGCCATCAGCGCGGGGAAGATGAGGGCGAAGCCCGCGCCGAAGACGGCCACCCCGATGAAGGCGGCGACCGGTGCCTGGCCGCCCGCCAGCAGCGACAAGCCGACACACCCCGCGATCAGCCCCGGCGCGGCGACCACAACGCGGCCTCTGCGGTCCGCAAGTCTTCGACTGAGCAATCGAACCGACAAGATCGTGATGGCGAACGTCGCGTACAACCCGCCCGAGGACTTCATGCCGAGGTCGCGGGCATAGAGCGGGGCGAAGGACATGATGGAGGAGTAGCCCGCGGCGGCACACATCAACACCGACCCCGGGAGCAACGCCGCCCCGTGGAGCGCGAAGAAGAGCCTCCGGCCCCCTCCACGATCGATTCCCGCGCGCGCCGAACGGTCGACCGTCTCGGGAAGCATGCGCCCGATCGCGATCGTGGTTCCCGCCAGGCCGGCCGTCGTTCCCCACACCCAGGAGAAGCCGGCCCCCGTCGCGAGCCACTCGCCCAGCGCAGGCCCTATCGCGAACCCGCCGTAGAGCGAGAGCGACAGGAGCGTGATGTACTCCGCCCGCCGGTCGCGAGGCGCGAGGTCCGCGGCCAGTGTCGCCGCCGCGGTATAGAAGGCCCCCCCGGCGGCGCCGTGGAACAGCCGGAGGACCGTGACCACCGGTATGGAGTCGGCCGCGTAGAACCCGGCCGAGGTCGCAAGCATGAGCGCCGAGGCACCGAGCAGGATGGGCTTGCGCCCGATTCGGTCCGAATACCGGCCGATCGTGGGCCGGAAGAGCACCGCCGTGAGGAAGAACGACCCGACGGCGATCCCGACTGCCGCCTCGCTCCCTCCGAGCGGTCCCGCCACGTAGAGGGGGAGAGCGGACACGTAGGCGCCCATCATCGTGAAGTGGAAGAGCGCGGCCGCGCACAGAAGACCGAGCTCCCTCCGCTTGCTCTCCATTCCCCGAGGGTGCCACGGGTCGCCGAGCCGGGCCTTACCAGAGTCCCGGCCCCCGTGGCCCAGGCACGCCTCCCCGACTGAAGGAGTTGGCCGAGGGGAAAGAGAACGTAAGCACATAGGGCAAGAAAACGGGGGGCACGGATGGGCGATGCGGCGGTCACCGAACGGGACCCGGCACGGAACAGAAGGAGGCTGCGGCTCCCGCGGCGACTGAGAGTCCTCGCCGGCGGAAGGACGGCCGAGCACCGTGAGGCGCAGCCGATCTCGCCGACGTCGTACCGAACCCTCTCGCGCAAAGTCCCCTCGTCGCTCACCGCGCTAGGGGGCACGCTGGCGCTGCTGGGAGGACTCGGGACCTGGGCTCGAGCCACGCAACTGAGTGCGGAGGGCGTCGCTCCCGAACAGGTGCGCGTGGTGATGGGCTACTCGGAGCCGGCCGGCGTCGCGATCGCCGTCGTCGGTGGAGCCGCGCTGCTCTCATCCGTTGCATGGCTGACCTCCCGACTTCTGCCCAAGCTGCTGCCCCTCGTGCTCTCCGGAACGATCATTGGACTGGTCGCGTGGCGGATACCGGTAATCGACCGCACCGCGCGCGTATGGGTTGTGGACGCGCGTGAAGGCGCTCTTGACTTCGTCAGCTTCCACGCGGGGTTCGGTTGGGGAGCGTGGTTGATGCTCGTCGCCACGATCGCGCTTGGTCTCGGGGTCTTCGCGGGAATACTTCGCGAGCTGGATGTCAGAAGGGGGACGCCGGAATGAGCCGGACGTGGGTTGCCGTCGCCGTGGTTACCGCGCTGCTCGCAGCCGCGTGCACAGGAGAGGCCGTGCTGGTGGAGCGCCAAAGCGCAGAGGGAAGCCTTGCCTCAGACGAGGCTAATGAGGGACCGGTGCTATCCAAAGGCGGAAAGAAGAGCCTCAACGTCGGCGCCGGCGCGCGCTCCGGCGGCAAGCTCACCGGCAAGGTAGGTACAGCGAAGGCGGGTGTCGCCAACTGTGCAACCAACTCCGATCCCGAGTCCGGTTTCACCGCAAGCACGTTGAAGATCGGCACGATCATTCCGCTCACCGGGGCACTTCGTCCACTGGGCGAGCAAGTGGCGAGAGTGATGAAGGTGACGGTCGAGGCGACCATGAATCGTCAGGACCGCATCGTCGGCTACGAGCAACTCAACTGGGGTTGTCCGAAGCGCCCGGGCATCTTCGGCCGCAGGGTTAGCGTGGACATCTACTCCCTGCAGGCGAACACGCCCGAAGAAGCGCTTGCCGGGATGCGTCGTCTCATCGACGTGGAGAACGTCTTCCTCGTCCGCGACTGCTACCTGCAGTCGAACCTCATGGGCGCCGCGACTCAGTATCAGAACGCTCAAGGTGTTCCTGGGGTGTGGTGTTACTTCTCTGAGATGCCCTACCCCGCGCTTGCACACTGGAACTTCGCGCCTGGGGTGGACCCACTCGTGATCTCGGCCATCCACACCGGCTACCTCATCAACAAGCTCAAAAAGAGACGGTTGGCGATACTGTCCGACCCATCGCTCAAACACAACCAGGTGGCGGCCGTCCGGCGCGTCGCCAAGACACTCGACCGTCCGATCCCGAGCGATTGCATCGTCTACAAGAAGGCACAGGAGGCCGATAACGGCATGCGCTCGGAGATCGCGCGCATACGCACGTGCTACGGGGCGGCGACGAGCCCGGACGCGGTCATCGCACTCGACGCACTCAACGGCACCTTCGGCGCGCTGGAGGCGCAGGATCAGGGATTCGATACACAATGGTCGTGCGCGACGTGCTGGGTGGAGAGCCTCGCAGAGCTCTGCGGGGACGCGTGCGACAACATGATCACCGACTGCCAGGCGCTCCCATGCGTCCCGTGGGCGAGCGCCGAGAAGTTCCCGGCGGTGGCCGCGCTGCGGGACACCTATAACCGCTACCTGAGCCGCGAGCCGGAGGACATCCTCACCTACGGGCCCGCCGCGATCACCGGTGGGATCGCATTGTGGCTCACGATGACGGGTCCCGACCTGTCGCGCGAGAGGTTCCGCACGACCCTCGAGAGCCTCAAGCGGTGGGACGCGGGCATCGGGCCGATACTCACCACGAGCCCCTCGGATCACTTCGGCGGCAAGAGCACGTGGCTCATCCGATTCACGGGTCGTAACCCATGGTTCGACGATCTCACCGGGCGCTTCATCACGCTCAGAGAGGTGGGCGTCCCGGAGTCGGCGGTGCACGACTGATGAGGCGCGCCGCCTTCTTGCTACTGCTTGTTCTTCTCGCCCCGGCTCCCGCGGCGGCCGGAGACGGACCGGACCTCAGTTACTCGATCAAAGAAGCGCGCGCCTACATGCTGAAGGCGTCGCTCGACGAGGACGCGTTCGAGAACCTCCCCGAGTGCACCGACGAAGAAGCACAGGAGTACGACTGCGACTACAGCCGCTACAACCACAAGCCCAACTGCCCGAAGCGGATTGAGATCGGGGCCAGGGGAAAGGCACCGGAGCCGAAACCGCCACCCAGGGTCGAGCCGTTCTCCGGCGGGTCCGGAGATTCCGCGGATTCCGGACCGTCCGAGACTCCTCCTCCGCAGTCCAGCCCCGTCCGCTACAACCGCATCATCACCTCGGCGAGCGTGAGCCGGCTCCTCGGCACGCGCGAGGCCGCGGGGTTCGGGGGCGAGACCTGGGTCGATCTGTCGGGCGTCAGGGACAGCGCAGCGTTCTCACAGACCAACGCCTTCACGCAGCAGGCGAAGTGGGAGGAGCGCTGCGATCCCAGAGAGGAAGCGAAGAACGGTGACAGCTACGCGCATGTGATGTCGCGCTCGGACGAGAGCATCGAGACCTACCACCTATCGGAATGCCACAAGCGTGAGTGCGCGTTCGAGGCACCCACCGTCGGGACTTTCGGCGCGAGCGCGGAGAGGGCTCGAACGATCGTCCACCTCGAGGAGAAGAAGAGCGACATCACCGGGAGCATCTCGGCCGTGGTCGAGGATCTGTCGTACGGGGAGGGCGCCTTCACCATCGAGTCGTTGAGGACGTTCGTCGAGTTCTCGTCGGATGGGACCCAGCAGGGGCTGAAGTGGGCGGTGGCAAGCACCGCGTCGGGAGCCAAGTTCGGCGGACAGCCCGTGAGCCTCCCGCCCGGACGGATGGTGTCGCTCCCCGGGTTCTCGGTCGGCGTGGCGGCGCCCTTCGTGGAAGCGACCGAGGACGGCTCACGACTCACAGTCGTGGCGGCCGGCCTGACGATCGCGCACGAGAAGCAGGCGATGTTCTTCGGCGGGGCGGAGCTCTACGCGAGCTTCGGTGAGGACGCGGCTCTGCCGACTTTCGGAGGGCTGGGTCCGGAGAGGGGCAGCGGCGCGACCGATCTCGGCTCGGGGGGAGGGTTCGGCGGCGGGGCCGGAGGCGTCTCGGTAGGGGGCGGGTTTGCGGGAAGGAGGACGCCGGCAGAGGAGCCGCCCCCGGTGGCCGCGGAGCCGCAGGACGAGGTGCTGGTCTACGAGGTCGCAACCGGTCGCGGTGCGGTGGGGAGCATGCTCGCTCTGGGTGCGATCGCAGCGTTCCTGATGGTTGGACGATGGCTCCAGCGCTTCGCATGGGGACGCCGCTTGTATCGCGCGCCACCGCTGAAGGCGATCGACTGGATCTACCGCGCCTTCGTCAAAACATGATCCTGGCGGCGCAGCCCATCGCGGAGGTGGCCGTCTTCGGGCTTTCCGCCGGCGCGGTCTTCGCCCTGCTCGCTCTGGGGCTGGTGCTGATCTATCGGACGACCGGTGTCATGAACTTTGGGCATTGGGCGATCGGACTGTTGGCCGTTGTGACGTACTCGATCCTCGCGGACACGGGACTCCACCAGGTCGCCGCGGCGATCGTGGCGGTTCCGGTCAGCATCGCCGCCGGGGTGCTCGCCTACCGGCTGATCTTCCGGCGCATAGGCCGAGCGAACCAGATCATCCTGATCCTGGTCGCGGTGGGGCTGGCCCAGCTCTTCTCGTCGATAGCGGCATTCATGCTCGGCTTCCGGCAGTTCACGCGTCTCGAGCCGTGGCTGCCCGTCCGTGACGTTGAGGTCGGGTCGGCAGTCCTGCGATCCACGGACCTGATCACCGCAGGCACCGCGGTCGTCGTTGCGTTCGGCTTCCTCGTTTGGTTCCGGCTCTCGCGCACTGGACGCGCCCTGAGGGCGGTCGCCCAGAACCGCGAGGCCGCGATGCTCGCCGGGATCGACGACGTGCGCTACTCGTCGATCGCATGGGGCATCGGGTCGGCCCTTGCAGCCCTCGCGCTCCTGCTGGTTCTGCCCCACGTCGCCGGCGAGCGAGGCGGGCTGATAACGACGTTCGACGTCACCCCGTTCGGGACGCTTCTGATCCCGGCGTTCGGGGCCGCGCTCGTGGGTGGCCTCATTCACCTGCCACTAGCGTTGCTGGGCGGGTTCGTCTTCGGATTGGCCCAGGAATTGCTGGTGCTCGCTCCGAGACCGTGGAGCGATCTGCGATCCGCCGCAGCGGCGATCCTGATCGTGCTGCTCCTGCTGTTGCGCACCGAACGCTTCTTCGCGAGCCGGCAAGAGCTGGAGGCGCTGGAGCAGTGAGAACCGAGGCGCCCACACCCACGGCGGACAAACGTTTCACGATCGGACCGGTGGCGGTGCCCGCGCCGCGGGTGCGGATCACGCGAGGACAGGTCCTCGGTGGTGTCGGGTTCCTCCTTATCGCGCTCGTGCCGGTGCCGTTCGGGGACTTCGGCTTCTTCGTCGGCCAGTTCGCGCTGGTCTACGCGATCCTCGGGCT
>JBOGWZ010000045.1:0-8453 GCA_050694075.1 Actinomycetota bacterium
CGAAGTAGTCCGCAGTGTCGACGTAGACGCGGCCTCCTTCGAAGCTCACCTCGATCAGATCGGCGGGGGTGTACCCGGGGAGACCGCAGAAGAAGATCAGCTGAAGGTCGTCGACGAGCGTTCGCTTGTCGACCCCGAATCGCTCGGACAGGTCGTCGAGGCTCACCCCCGGGTGCCGCACGACGTACGGGATCATCAGCAGGATCCTGCGCATGCGCCGCCCGAGGCGGCCCGAGGCCGGATCGCTCACGCCGGCTTCCTTCCTCTCAGGAAAGGGCCGATGTGCTCGACGAGGCGCCTACGCAAACGCTCGGGTGAGACGATCTCAACGGAGTCGCCGAACCCGATCACCCAGGAGAGGAGCGCGTCGTCGTTCGCAACCGGTAGATCGAGCTCGAGGGCCCCCGCCGGTGCCTCCCGGGACGGGAGCCGGTCCATGTTCTGCTCGGCCCACCAGCGGATGTCCGCGGCGAACCGCACGACCGCGGTGGCCGGCTCCTCCGATCCGATCTCCCACGCTTCGGTCTGCATGTGTGAAGAGAGGTCGAGATCGTCCGGCGGCTCGAAGGACCCGTCCAAGAGCTCGATCGCGGAGACGATGCGGGACACCTTGAACGATCTGATGTCGTGGCGAGCCTGGTCGCGACCGACGACGTACCAGTGTCCGCGGCGCTGGAGGAGTCCGTAGGGCTCCACGGTGCGCGCGTCGACCTCTCCGGAGACCGGGCGGTACTCGAAGGAAACGGGTCGCCTCTCGGCCCACGCCTCGTATAGCACCGATAGAGGCGGCATGCCCGCGGCGACGTCGGCCCCTGCGATCAACTGGGGACCCGCCATCGGAGTCGTCTCGGCGTCGAACGAGAGCTTGAGGAACCCGGCCTCGGCCTCCTCTCCCGCCCCGAGCACCGCATCGGCGGCTATCTTGAGGGCCGCCAGCTCGTCGGGCTCCAGATCGATCTGCGGAAGGTAGTAGCGAGCCTTGGGGATGATGTAACCGTCCGCCGCGTCTGCCAACGGATCTGTCGCCACCACCTCGATCGGGATGCCCATCTCCCTCAGGTCCTGCTTGTCGCGCTCGAACGTGCGACGGAACGCCTCGCGGTTGTCCTGGTCGTAGCCGGCGATCTTCTCCTTGATCTCATCGGCGGTCATCGGGCGACGTGCGTCCAGGAGGGCGGCGACCAGGTTGATCAGTCGCTCGATGCGCCGCATCAGGGGAGAGTATCCAAGCGTCGCCGTCGCCACGAGCAGGTCGTAACGCACGTTCTATGTTCTGTCTGTGACGGGGCGCACATTTGCCGGGGGAACCCCGGCGCCGAGGCGCCTCCTAGTGGCCCCCCTCCCGCCGGTTCCCCCCCTACCCCTCCTTCCCTCAGCGCGCCGCCACCGACCCTGCCGCGGCCGCAGCGAGGAACAACTCCGGAACCTCGTGCAGGTCCCGGCCCATGGACGTCGGCTCGATCTTCCGTTCGCGCAGGAGGGCGAGACCCGCAGAGCCGTCGGCGGTCACGACGTCGTGACGCCGGTGTATCCCTGCGGCCGCGAGCTGCCGCTCCACCGTGGCCGCCTGCTCGGGCTCGAGCGACGGCGCGACCACGGTCGCTCGCTCGCGCGCCGCCACTCGCAAGGCGGTGAGGCAGTGGTGGCTGACGCCGCGATGCCTCTCCCTCGGATCGGCGAAGCTGATACGCAGGCACGCTATCGCCCGGCCCCCGAGAGCCGTGGTCGCGTCGAGCACCTGGCCCTGCTCCATGCCGGTGAACCCGAGCGCGGTATCGGTCCCGACGACGCCGGGCCCCATGGCTACGACGGCTATATCGGCTTTGCCTGCGAACTTCAGCACGGCCAGACCGCTGAAGACGTTGACGGCCTCGAGGTCCCCACCGAACGAGTGGCCGGCGGTGCACGTCACGTCCACGAGACCCGTCCCGTTCAGCTCGGCCACCAGGTCGCTCCACGCGAGCGGAAGCGCCGCTCCGTCGGTCATCAGGTAGCCGACGCGTGCATCGGGTCGAGCCGCCTTGACACCCGCCGCCACCCCCGCGAGCTGCGAATGCAGCGAGCATGCGACCACCGGCATGCCGTCGATCGCATCGACCTCCGCCAGGACGTCGTGGTGAGGGCTCTCCGGAGCCTCCGCAGCGAGGACTTCCGTCTGCCACGGCGTGTAGCGGAGCTTGACGATGTGGCCCTCGCCGGAGGGCGGGGGTTCCCCGTCGAGGTTCCACACGATGAATCCAGTCCCCCCCGTGCCCAGTTCCAGGGCGATCCCCGTGACGTTGACCACGACTCGGTCTCCGGCTCGAAGGGGGCCGAGCATGTTCGGGAACCCGACGGCATCGATCTCCCCGTCTTGCGTGGCCACGCGGGCCCGCACCAGTCCCGGTCGCTCGTCGACAAGAGAGACGACCTTTCCCTCTGCGAACGCGGCCATCAGAGCGACGCGATCAGTTTGGCGACGCGTTCGTCCTGAGAGCGGAACGGGTCCTTGCACAAGACGGTTCGCTGGGCTTGGTCGTTGAGCTTGAGGTGCACCCAGTCAACCGTGAAGTCGCGTCGCTTGCGCTTTGCGGCGCGGATGAAATCGCCGCGCAGCTTGGCTCTGGTCGTGTTCGGCGGCTCGAACTTGGCGCGCTCGATGTCGTCCTCGCTGCACATCCGCATCGCCCAGTTCCGCTTCTCGAGTTTGTAGTAGAGGCCGTTCTTTCGATCGACCTGGTGGTACTTGAGATCCATCTCGGCGATCTTCGGATGCGACAGCGTGAGGTTCTGGCGACTCGCGTAGCTCTCCAAGAGCATGCGTTTGGCGATCCAGTCCACCTTGTCCTCCAACTTGCCCTGGTCCACTTCGAGGTCGACGATCGCTTCCTCCCACATGGTCGCGATCTCCTTGAGGACCGGATCGTCTCTGCGCTCGACCCACCGCAGCGCCTTCTCGAGGTATTCCTTCTGCATGTCGAGGGCCGACGACTCCCGGCCGTTGGCCAGTCTCACTTTTCGTTTGCAAGACGGGTCGTGTGAGATCTCGCGGATAGCGCGGATGGGATTCTCGAGCGTCATGTCGCGGATCTGCACACCCTCTTCGACCATCCGCAGCAACAGAGCGGTCGAACCGACCTTCAGGTAGGACGCCCACTCGTTCATGTTCGAGTCCCCGACGATCACGTGCAGGCGTCGGTACTTCTCCGCGTCCGCATGCGGCTCGTCGCGGGTGTTGATGATGGGCCTGGATCGGGTCGTTGCGGAGGACACCCCTTCCCAGATGTGCTCGGCGCGCTGGGATATGCAGAACAGCGCGCCCCTCGCGGTCTGAAGGACCTTGCCTGCGCCGGCGAAGATCTGGCGGGTGACGAAGAACGGGATCATCACTTCGGCCAGCCGTCCGAACTCTCCGTAGCGGGACACGAGGTAGTTCTCGTGGCTTCCGTAGGAGTTGCCGGCAGAGTCGGTGTTGTTCTTGAAGAGATAGATGTCCCCGGAGATCCCTTCCTCCCGCAGCCGGGCCTCGGCGGCCTTCACCAGGTCCTCGAGGATCCTCTCCCCCGCCTTGTCGTGGACGACGAGGTCGTAGACGGTGTCACATTCGGGGGTCGCGTACTCGGGGTGCGAGCCGACGTCGAGATAGAGGCGGGCCCCGTTCTCGAGGAAGACGTTCGAGGACCGGCCCCACGAGACGACCCGGCGAAACAGGTAGCGGGCGACCTCGTCCGGCGACAGCCGGCGCTGGCCCTTGAACGTGCAGGTGACGCCGTACTCGTTCTCGGTCCCGAAGATCCGCCTCTCCATGTTGTCAGGATAAGCCTGGAGGGGCGCGAAACCGCCGATACGGTCGGTCCTACAGGAGCGGCCCGATCTCCTCGGTCCGGAGCCTTCGGAACTTGCGACGTCCACGAGTGCGGTCGAGAAGCGCGACCTCGAGGTTCTCGGGGGGGATGTCGCCCCCGTCCGTGCCCACCGATCTCAGCGCGTCGAGGCCCATCCTCAAGGACGCGGGGAGGTCCGGCGTCTTGCTCGGATACGGCTTCGGGTAGTTCTGCTCGAGGTGGTCGTTTATCGCCTCCGACTGGCCGCCCATCGCCACCCAGCCCGTTCGATCCGTGACCGAGCCGTCGTAGAGGATGTGGAAGAGCTCGTTGCTCTCGATGCTGTCCCCTACCGACGCCACCAGGATCTCGCACTCGTAGGGCTTCAGCTCCGCCGTGAAGATGTTTCCAAGGGTCTGTGAGTATGCATTGGCGAGGCCCTTGGCGGTGACGTCGTCGCGCGAGTACGAGTAACCCTTCACGTCCACGAGCCGGATGCCTCCGATGCGGAGCTGCTCGAACTCGTTGAACTTTCCCACGCCCGCGAACGCGATCCGGTCGTAGATCTCGGAGATCTTGTAGAGCGTGACGGACGGGTTCTCTGCGACGAAGACGATGCCGTCGGCGTACTCGAGGGCAACCATCGGCTTTCCCCGTGCGATGCCCTTGCGCGCGTAGTCGGCCTTGTCGCGCATGAATTGCTCGGGCGATACGTAGAAGGGCATCGGCATGCCCCTACTCCTCCTCTCGAGGTCTGCGCACGTCCACGGGGTGGCTCTCCGGTCCGCGCATCTGCCCGACCCGGTCGGAGATCAGCTCATCGAACAGCCTGCGTAGCTCGCTCTCGGCGATCTCCGCGATGCCTTCGCTGGAGATCGCGACCACGTTGGGGTAGATGCCGCGCATGAGATCCGGTCCGGCCGTGCCCACGTCCTCGTCGGCCGCGTCGAACAGCGCCTCGATCGCAACCTTCACCGCGTCGTCGTGGCTCAGGTCGGGATGCCACCGCTTCTTCAGGGAGCTCCGGGCGTCTTTTCCTCCCGAGCCCGTCGCGTGGTAATCGTCCTCCTCGTAGCGCCCCCCGGTGATGTCGTATTTGAAGATGCGCCCCCGGTCCTTGCTGTCGTCGTAGCCGGCGAACAGGGGGACCACGACCAGTCCCTGCATCGCCGCCGGCAGGTTGGCGCGGATCATCTGCGAGAGCTTGTTGGCCTTACCCTCGAGCGTGAGCCGCTCCCCCTCCACCTTCTCGTAGTGCTCGAGCTCCGTCTGGAACAGACGCACGATCTCGATCGCCGGGCCCGCGGTCCCCGCGATACCCACGGCCGAAGTGTCGTCTGCCGGGAACACCTTCTCGATCGACCGGTGAGAGATCTGAAATCCTTCGGTCGCTCTCCGGTCCCCCGCCACGATCACACCATTGCCGTAGCGCAGGGCCAGCACCGTCGTCCCCTCCGGAGCGGTCACGGGCGTCTTCGGGTCGGAGCGAGGGAGCAGCTCGGGGGCCTGGGCCTTGAGGACCTCGGAGAAGGAGGAGCCGGGGCCGTGGACGGGTATCCGCATGAGGTCGGGCAGCTCGGGTTCGGTCATGCCTCCGTGTGCGCCTCCAGGTATTCAGCTATCCGGTAGAAGAGGTCCGGTTGGTCGTCAAGATAACCGAGCGCGCGGTTGCAGTTGAAGCAGACGATCCCCCGCACCTCTCTGGTGTCGTGGGAGTGGTCGACGTGAGCGGGGCGTCCATCACGGCAGAGGGCGCAAACGCCGCCCTGCTGGAGGATCATCCACTCGACCTGCACGGCGTCAACGCCGTAGCGGCGCTTGAGGTGGACGTTCCGGCCGCTGCCGTGACGCTTCTCGATGTTCCGCTTCGTTATCCGGTTGTGACAGGGTTTGCAGTACGTCGCGTAGCCTCTTCGCTCGGCGCGATTTCTCGGAAACTCACTGGCCGGCTTATAGGTCGCACAGGCTGGACAGCGGAATCTCTCCACGCCACTCCTCCAGGTAGTGGATCGCCGCCCACCAACCGGACGTCGTCCTTGAGCGCGCCCATGGCGGCATTGCAGTTGAGACAAACGATCCCACGCACTTTCTTGGTCCTGTGATCGTGGTCGACCTGGGTGGCGGGCCGCTCCTTGCATATCGCGCAT
Organism: Actinomycetota bacterium; assembly: GCA_050694075.1. Taxonomy (GTDB): domain Bacteria; phylum Actinomycetota; class CADDZG01; order CADDZG01; family WHSQ01; genus JBOGWZ01. The sequence goes on from JBOGWZ010000045.1 coordinate 5,951, forward strand.
AGCCCACCCTGCGCCCTGATCATCTCGTCGACCTCAGCAGCACCGATGCCGTACTTCTGCTTCAGCCGATAGTGACGGTAGCCTCCATAGAGTTTCTTGACCGTCTCTCGATTGCGCTCGTTGTGACACGGTTTGCAGTGGTAGTCGAACCCATCCTTGGTACGACTGTTTCTTGGGAACTGTGTCAACGGCTTGATCCCATGGCAAGCGGAGCAGCGCTTTCTTGCGACTTGATCCATCATGACCTCCGTCTGTTCAGGAGATCAGGATAGCCAGAGCGTGTGACAGGTTTGCGGGGACTCTTACCGCGCGAAGCCTCGACGCCACCGCCACAGGAGAAAGAGACCGAAGGCGATCAGTGCGATCCACGAATTGATGCCCAAGAAAGCCAAAGGGACCAAGCTCTCGCCGCCCTTCTGTATGTAGGCTCGAACAAAATCCTCGGCATTCGACTCCAGGACTTCGTCGATCTCATCCAGAAGCTCGTCGACCTCTTCGGTCTTCTTCTGCGCGGTCTTCTGGCCCGCGTCCTCCGCGCCTTCTTTGTCCTTGGACGGCTTCGGCTTCTTCTTCTGTTCGGCCATGGCTCCCCCGTAGGAGTTATTTCAGCTATCTAATCGTATCGGATGGCCCAGCACCACCATTGAGCAGGAACTTCGCCGCGCCCTAGGTGCTCAGGTTCCGGATCAGGTCCCCCACTTCCGGGCTCTGGTCGAAGATCCGCGACACGTGGGCGCGGGTGCCGCGGGTGGGCTCGATCGTGGGGACCTTGCGCAGCGGCTCGTCGCCGGAATCGAAGATCAACGAGTCCCAGGACGCCGCGACGATCGCGTCGGAGAAGCGGCGCAGGCACTCCCCTCGGAAGTACGCGCGGGTGTCCTCGGGAGGATGGTCGACCGCGTGCTCGACTTCGTCGTCGGTGACCAGCCTCTCGATCTTGTTCGAGCCCGCGAGCTTCCAGTAAAGGCTCCGGGGTCTCCGCACATCGTGGTACTGAAGGTCGATCATTCGAAGCTTGGGATGATTCCAATCCAGACCGTCGCGCTCACGATATGCCTCCATCAGCGACAGTTTCGCAACCCAATCCAATTGCTTGGACAGGGAGAGTGGATCAACTTCGAGCCCCTCCAGCACTGCTTCCCAGCGGTCGAGCACGTCCTCGGCCCAGTCCTCGGGCTCGACGTCTTGCGCGTACTTCTTCGCGAGGCGGAAGTACTCCCACTGGAGCTCCACCGCGGTGAGCTTGCGTCCGTCCGACTGCTCGACTACCTCTCGGCACGCGGGATCGTGCGAGACGTGTCGCATCGCGCGGACGGGCTCGGCAAGCGAGAGGTCGTCGGTGATGAAGTCGTCCTCGATCATCTTGAGCACGAGCGCGGTCGTGCCCACCTTGAGATAGGTGCTCAGCTCGGCCATGTTGGCGTCGCCGACGATCACATGCAGGCGCCGGTACTTCTCGGGGTCCGCATGCGGCTCGTCGCGCGTGTTGATGATGGGGCGCTTGAACGTCGTCTCGAGCCCGACCTCGACCTCGAAGAAGTCGGCCCGCTGCGAGATCTGGTAGTCGATCTGCTCGGCTCCGTTCTCGGCCCCGACCTTGCCGGCGCCGCAGAAAACCTGGCGCGAGACGAAGAACGGGATCAGGTGCTTGACGAGCATCGGGAACGGCGTCTGGCGGTCGACGAGGTAGTTCTCGTGGCAGCCGTAGGAGTTGCCCTTCCCGTCGGAGTTGTTCTTGTAGATGAAGACCGTCTCACCCTCGGGAACGATCGCGCGGGCGGCCGCGATCGAGTCCTCGAGGATCCTCTCTCCCGCCTTGTCCCAGATCACGAGGTCGCGGGGGTTCGAGCATTCGGGCGACGAGTACTCGGGGTGGGCGTGGTCGACGTAGAAACGGGACCCGTTGGGCAGGATGACGTTGACCAGTCCCGATTCGTCCTCGACCATGCCCTCCGGCGGCGTGCGCTCGAAGCCTCGCGCGTCGCGCAGAGGGTTCTCCTCCTCGTAGTCCCACTTCACGCGCTTGAGGGCCGGCTTCGCGTACGCGTTGATGAGCAGGGAGGAGGTCAGGATCGGGTTGAAGTCCGCGGATTCCCGGATCGAGATCCCGTACTCGGTCTCGATGCCGCAGATCTTCGGTATGGCCATCAGGAAAGAGTACCGAGGCTAGAGGTACTGGCCGGTCTGCACCCGTTCGACCTGGCGGGAACCCTCGTCGTCGGCCTTCTCCGCGACCAGCGTGCGGATGTACACGATCCGCTCACCCTTCTTCCCGGAGACCCGCGCCCAGTCGTCGGGGTTCGTCGTGTTGGGCAGGTCCTCGTTCTCCCGGTACTCCTGGTAGATCGCCGAGATCATGTCTTGCTCGTCGACCCCCTTCGGGCCCCCGGCGATGTGCCGCTTGATCGCGGTCTTCTTCGCACGTCGGACGATGTTCTCGATCATCGCCCCCGACGCGAAGTCCTTGAAGTAGAGCTCTTCCTTGTCGCCGTTGGCGTAGGTC
>JBOGWZ010000046.1:0-8436 GCA_050694075.1 Actinomycetota bacterium
GTCCGGCAGCTCCGGCAACAGCTCATCGGCGCGCACGAGCACGTTCGCACCCACGATGACCCGATAGCTGCGCTCTCCCATCGCAACCAGCACCCGGCGAACGTCGTCCCGCTGCTCCCCGTCCCCTCGGACCAGGGCCGTGACCTCGTGGGAGACCTGCTCCGGCGTCCGCTCCGACGTGCTCACCGTGACGTCGGCGACCCGTTCGTACAGGACCCTCCGCTCGGCGTAGAGCGCCTTCGGATCGGCGACGGTCAGAAGCGGCCTCCCGGGGTCGGCGCCGATCCGGCGCATGGACTCGGCGTAGGGGGCGTCGAGGTACACGACCGTGGTCCACTCGAGGTCCCGGCATGTCGCCGGGTCGGTCACCGCCCCTCCGCCGAGGGCCACCACCGCGTCCTCGCCCGAGAGTGCCTCGGCGACCACCTCGCGCTCGATCGCTCGGAACGCGGCCTCGCCGTCTTCCTTGAAAACGGTCGCGATCGTCTTGCCGGCGCGCGCCTCGACGATCGGATCGGTATCCACGAACGCGAGCCCGAGGCGCTGCGCGAGCAAACGCCCCACGGAGCTCTTCCCCGCGCCCATGAAACCGATCAGGACGATCACGACCGGCGGCTCACGCGCGCGAGATAGCGTTTGTGGGCATCCTCGAGGTCTTCCACGGTATCGCCGCCGAAGATCTCCATCACCGCGTCGGCGAGCACGAGCGCAACCACATGCTCACAGACGACGCCGGCCGCAGGAACGGCGCACACGTCGGTGCGCTCCTGGAAAGCCTCCGCAGGCTCTCCGGTCGCAAGGTCCACGCTGCGAAGTCGTTTCTTGAGGGTGGACAGAGGCTTCATCGCCGCTCGGATCCGCAGCGTCCCCCCGATGGTCATGCCCCCTTCGGTGCCTCCGGCGCGATCCGTCGCGCGCGACAGGTCCGGTTCGATCTCATCGTGCGCCGCGCTGCCGCGACGCGCCGCCAGCGCGAATCCGTCACCGAGCTCCACGCCCTTGATCGCCGGAACGGCCATCAGAGCTCCGGCGAGCCGGCCGTCGATCTTGCGATCCCAGTGCACGTGAGAACCGAGACCCGGAGGCACGCCGAACGCGATCACCTCGACGACGCCTCCTAGTGAATCCCCCTCGGCTCCCGCGGCCTCGATCGCGGCCACCATCGCGTCGGAGGTGCCGGCGTGGAAACAGCGCACCGGGGACGAGTCGACGGACTCGAGGTCGTGGGGGCCGGGCCGAGCCGCGCCGTCCGGGGTGGTCACGTCGCCGATGCGAACGATGTGCGAGACGACCGTGATACCGACGCGACCAAGCAGCGCCTTCGCCACGGCCCCGATGGCCACGCGCGCCGCGGTCTCTCTCGCGCTCGCCCGTTCCAGCACGTTGCGAGCGTCCGAGAAGCCGTACTTGAGCATCCCGGGCAGATCCGCGTGACCGGGTCTCGGCCTCGTCAGCTCGCGCCCGCCCGCCTCGCCCTCCACCGGCATGACGTGAGCCCACTTCTCCCACTCGGTGTTGTCGATCACGACCGCCAGGGGGCTTCCGAGCGTGAGACCGCCCCTGACCCCTGCGACGATCTCGAGGGCGTCCTTCTCGATCTTCATGCGCGGGCCGCGGCCGTAGCCGGCCCGGCGGCGCGCGAGCTCATCGGATAGGTCCTTCAGCGACACCGGAAGTCCCGCCGGCAGCCCCTCGAGGATCGCCACCAGGGCGCGCCCATGGGACTCTCCTGCAGTCAGATACCTCAGCCTGCCCATAACCCGAATCCTCGCACCCCGGCAAGGGCGGGCCGGCGGCCTCTACTTGAGGAGCTCTTCGCCCTCGCAGATCGAGAACTGGTCGTCTCCGAACAGCATCGAGGCGCACTCGCCGGAAACCGACATCAGCTTGAAGCTCTCGGCGAAGGTCTCGCCCTCATCGACCGTGTATACGGTCCCGTCCACCTGTACCTGGGCGCGCTGCCTGCCCCCGGCGGTGAAGACGTCCACCAGGCGGACGGTGTGGCCTCCGACGGATTCCCCCGCGAGAGCGGGGGCCGGGCCACCCGCGGCACCGGTGTTGCTCCCACCGGTGCTCCCCCCGGTTGTGCCCTCAGTCGTTCCACCTCCGCCCCCCTCCGAGACCAGGGGATCGAACGGGTCCTTCGGGGCGAAGACCTCGAACGTCTCGACGGGCCCCTTCTTGCCCCTCGGTGCGGCGGCCTTCTCATCCGGTTCGGGATTCGCGGCCCCGGCGGGAGGAGAAGTCGGCTGGGACGTCTCCTCGGCGTCGCCGCCGCTTAGGAAGGCGAACCACACGACCACAAGCGCGGCGATCAGCAGCGCCGCGACCACCGCGACCTGGACGTTGCGGTTCCTGCCCTCCAGGGCTTGGGTGTCTACGGTTTCGGGAGGCGTCGCCATCACATCTCTCCTATGCGGCTGGCGTGGGCGAGGGGCTCGGCGTTGCGCCCGGGGCGGTCGGAGTCGTCGTCGTAGTCGTTGCCGCGGTCCCGGCGGGCAGCTCGAAGAAGATCCGAACCGTCCCGTCAACGCTGACTCGGCCTCCCACCTCGTCTTCGTTCCCCGTCAGGGTCATCACGTCGAGACGGAGGGCTCGATCCAGGTCGTAGAGGCGGCGTATGAAGTCCTGGACCGCGAAGTAGCCGCCTCTCCCCCGAAGAGCGATCGTGACCTCGGCCAGGGTCGCCCCCTCGGGAGGTTGATCGGGCAGCTCGGGCGTGATCTGCAGGAACCCGACCCCCGACTCGTCTGAGGCCTCTTGGACCTGGAAGATGAAGTTCGGCACCTCGTTCCGCTGGGGCACCAGCTCCCTGACCCGGTCGAGCCTCGCCTGGAGCTGAGGCGCGTTCTCCTGGAGATCCTGGAGCCGCTGGAGCTCCGTCTGAAGCTGTTGCGTGCGGTTGCGCTCCGTATCGACCTGAGCGCGCACGTCCGACAGCTCGTCCTGCTGCGAGCGGATGAAGAAGAAGTAGCCCAGCAGGACCACCACCGCTACGCCCACAACCGCGAGGATGATCTGGGTCCGGCCTCTCATTCGATGCCTCCCTGGAAGCGCTCGGAGGCGGCCTTGCGGTTGAGCTCGATCGTGTTGTCGAAGTCCACGACGGGCACCGTGGTGCCTTCCTCCTCAGGCCGGCTCGCGTTGTTGAGCCAGATGGCCTCGAACTGCCTCACCGACGCCAACCGGATCAGCCACTTGGCCACGCCGGGCATCGTCAACGAGTTTCCGGTGAACTGGACACGCCCGAACGGCGTGTTGGGAGAGATCCGAACCACCGCAGTCTCGGTGCCGACCGCGGTCGCGCCCTCGAGCACCGCAGCAGAGGCCGACAGGTTCTGCAGCCAGACCTCTCCGGGCACCACCATCGCCAGCTCGGTCATGAGCCGAGGCCAGTCGACGTCACCGACCATGACGGTCTGTAGGGCCGTCTCTTTGTCACGGACCTCACGGTCGAGCTCGGCGAAGCGCGCCAGCTCGTCGATCTGGGCCTGGAGCTGCTGGTTCTGGGCGCGCACCTGCGCGAGCTCGTCCCGCTCGTCTGAGATCTGGGTCTCGAGGAGGAACCACCACGCCACCAGCAGCACGACCGCGACGACTCCCACGCCCACGATGACTCCGACCGTCTGGCGTTGCCGGCGGCGCTCGGCGTAACGAGTGGGGAGAAGCTCTATACGGCGCATCATTTCCGGGTCACCCCCAGCGCGAGCCCGACCGCGGCGGCGGCCACGGGTTCGACCTGGGCCAGCTGTTCGGAGGTGAGACCGGATTTCGACACGTCCATGCCGGCCAGAGGGCTTCCCCTCAGGACCGGGAGTCGCGCGCTCTGCTCGAGCTGAGCCACGAGCCCCGGCGTCAGCGATCCGCCCCCCGTCAGTATCAACGAGGAAACGGGCTCGCTGTCCTCCTGGGACAGGTAGTAATCGAGGGAGCCCTGGATCTCCTGGACCAGCAAACTCACCTGGGCCTGCAGCGTTCGCTGCGCCTCGGGCGAGCCGACCCCGCGACCGAGGTCGAGCTTGACGGCCTCGGCCTCTTCGAAGGAAACGTTGAGCTCTCGGGAAAGTGAGTTGGTCACCTCATCACCACCGACGAGAAGGATGCGCACGAAACGCGCCTCCCCGTTGTGATGGACGACGATGTTCGTGACGCCGGCACCGACGTCGACGATCGCCTCGGCCCCCGCGACGCCCGTCTCTCCCCGGGCCGCGGCACTGACCGCCCGTGAGACGGCGAAGGGGGCCAGGTCCACCCCAACCGGGTCCAGGCCGGCGGCGGCGACGACGCTGACGAACGAATCGACCATGTCGGATGCGGCCGCCACGAGCAGTACGCGCATCATGCGCTCGCCGGTTTGGCTCTCGTACTCGTCGAGCATCTGGAAGTCCAGCTCCGCATCCTCGACGGGCATCGGGATGTGATCCGCCGCCTGGAAGCGGAGAGAGGCGCCGAACTCTTTCGGCTCGAGGTATGGAAGATCGACCTGACGAACCACGACGCGCTGGTTCGCGACACCTATGATCACCTTCTTGGATCCCATCTTCGATCTCTTCCAGAGCTGCGACAGGGCCTCGGAGACGGCGCCGGGGTCGCGGACCTCTCCGTCGGCAACCGAGCCTTCGGGCAGCGCCACCTGTGCGAATCCCATCAGTGCGTTACCACGCCGACCGGAGCCAACGCGAGCGGCGCGCACCGCGCTCGTACCGATATCGAGGCCCACCGCCGGAACGGCCATCAGACCTGCCCCTCCACGCGCACGGCCCGCTCGTCCAGGTACCGAGCGACGTCCTTTCGACGAAGCCGGTAGTTCTTCCCGACCCGGATAGCGGCCAGCTGGCCTGACTTGATGAGCCGGTAGACGGTCATGTTCGAGACGCGCATCATCCGGGCGACCTCGCCCACCGTGAGCAGCGGCTCGTCGAACCTCTCGGCCATGCACAGACCTTTCTCCCCGCTCTAGATTCAACAATCATGGTCAACAACAGTCAACAGATATAATTCGGCTGATATAGGTGACGACTTTAGAACTACAGCCACGTAATTGACTAGTCCTATCCAGGGCGCGCTCATCTTATCGGGGGCCTCACCGGGGGCCTAGCGGTCGACCTCGGTCCAGCTCACCGGCGTGATGTCGAGGAAGGGCATGGGCATGTTGTTCACCCAGCACTGATCGAGGCTGTCGTCGGCTCCGCTGATGATCTCGATCTCGTCGGCGATGGCCGTGCCGTTGAACGAGTACGTCCCGTTCGAGTCGAGCTTGCCCTGGTGGGCGAAGATGGCACCGTTCAGTTCGCTGCCGTTCATGAACTGGAAGCTTCCGTTGCGGACGACCACGATCCCGGTCACGTTGGCGTCAGCATCGTCGACACAGGCACCCTTGTCGCCCCCCCACCGAACGTAGTTGTTCGCGAACTGCTTCGGGTTGGTACCGGGCGCGAACTCCACATAGACCACGAACTGGTTCGGTATGCCCGCGACCTCGGCGTCCAGGAGCTGCACCCCGGTGGCCGTCATCGTTAGGGGGCTCCCCATCTTGGTGCACTGCTTGGTGTTGTCGGCGAGGATGTTGCAGTAGATGCCGTTGGTCTGCGCCATGGTCTTGAGCGCGCGGAAGTCCTCTTCGGTGAGCTCCGGCTGGGGCGCGAGGCGATTGGCGTCGGCGAGCGTGAACAGAGACGTCGGCGCGATCGTGAACGGCGGGCTGCCACAGGTCGTCCCGTTCGGGATGAGGGCCTGGTCGGGGTCGGCGGTCCAGTTGCTCCCATCCCATCCCGATTGACCGGCGGTGCCGCGCGGGTTGGCTCGACAGTTGTAGGGAAGCGTACCGCCCGAAGTCGGCTGGTACGGGTGCTCGATCTGGCTCTTGGTCTGCGGGCAGAAGGACTGACAGTAGATGAGGTTGCCGGAGTGGACCGCCCCGGGTATTGGATCGTCGAAGCGCGAGTCCGACTCATCGATGTGGTCGGGATAGAAGTCCCCTATCGTGTACCAGGGGTCGGTGCCCTCGAACCCGATCTGGTCCCGTCCTGTTATCGAGCCCGGAGTTATCAGGCTGACGTTCGTCACACCCGCATTACCGTTCATCTTTACAGCCGTCTTTGCGTAGAGCCCCACCGGAAGACCCTTCGGTGTGAGGTTCGCGACCTCTCGGATGACGCGCGAGGCGGTCGGCTGGCTCCCCGTCGAGGTAATCACGACGAGTTCGCCGGTCTCAGCGATGTCTCTGGGGGTCGGAGGAGGATCACAGGTCTGGGGGCTCACCACCGCCGACTGGGGGCGCACTATGGCCGAGTAGGTACCGTTGCCGACGGAGCCGGAGACCGTGAGCGTATCCCGGTCGCCGCACCCGGACAGCATGATCTGCTTCCAGTTCCACCGCCCACCCTTTATCTCGAGCTCCATCCTGTCGATGCCCGCCTCCGCATACGCGAGGGCCTGCGCCGCCCTCCGGTCGTCCGCCCCGGCGCGGAGCTCCTTGAAGGTGACGAACGCGCTCGCCGACGCGATTACGGTGAGCGCGGCCCCGATGAAAAGCACGGTGACCATCGCCACGCCGGATTGGTTACGTAGTGACCTCATGTTTGTCATCAGAACCTCGCGTTCCGTAGCTGCGCCTCTCCGAAGAAGTTCGTGGTGTGATCGACGACCCTCACTCGAATGGCGATACTGACGTTGGTCAGATAGGGGAACTCTCCGTCATCGAGGGTCCCGTTCTCGTTACCTCCCACAAGGTTCGGGGAGTCGTCGACCTCCTGCCACGTTGCGACGCCGTCCCCGTTCGAGTCGAACTCGAGTTGGTTGCTCGAATAAGAAAAGACGTCCTTGTCGGCGACCTGCTGGACCCCTTCCATGAGGAGCTCTCCGTTGAGCGTCACCCGCCCGGTTCCGGCGTCGAAGACGAAGCTCTCGGTCTCATCCGGATCCACCGTGTCTCCGTCCCCATTGAAATCGACCTTCACCGTGAACAAAGTCGGAGTCGCCTCGGTTATCTCATCGGATTCGCGCGCGTCCCGGACCATCCGGTCGAAGCCGAGACGGGCTTCCTCCGATACCCGCGCCACGTCTCTAGTGGTATCCGAAGCGCGCACACCGGTGAACACAAGCGAATACAGCGTCGTCGTGATGATCGCGAACAGAAACAACGCGACCAGTGTCTCGATCAGGGTCATCCCGTCTTGCCTCTTCATCGGTTGTCCCTCGCCTCGCAACTCAAGAACCCGATCGAGACCGTGACCGGCGTCGGCGCGTACGGGCTGACCGCCGGGACGGGCGCGGTCACGATCGTGATCGCGTTATCGACGGAGGCCGTCGTCACTCGTCGGTCGTTCGAGACCGTGCCGGAGCCCAGGCTCTCGAGCATGTCCCAAGCCTCGAGATAGCCGGCGTGGTCGTGGTGGATGATCTGCAACTCGTCGTCGATCGTCACCGAGTGATCGTGGGACCGAGGGAAGAGATAGGCGTCGTTGGGAGACGTCCCCGACGCATCGATGTTGACGGTGTCCTCCTTGACCAAAGGATTCTGAATTCGGATGTCCGCAAGCAAATCGGCCAGCGCGGAGCTTCCAATGGTTGTCCACAGTGAGTACGCACCGCTCGTAGGGCCGGGGACTTCCACCCAGTAACGGATGCGCGCCGACCACGAGCGCAGAGCGGTCGCGCTGGGGGTCACCGTCGAAGCGCACGACACGTCGGCAACGAAGTCATCGAGCTGGACCACGCCGTCCGGAGCGAAGTTGGTGGGAAAGATCCTCAGGTCGTTGAACTCGACGTGTGCGGCCGCCCTGACGCCCCGGTCCGAGGTTCCAAGTGCTCCCGTCGAGGCCGACGAGTACCCAGTCAGCGAGGCACCCCCCTGGGACCGCAAGGAAAACAGCTTCCCGCCGGGCATCAGATCGAGGATGCCGGGCCGCTCCGCGACCGGGCTGTCGACCCACAGGTCTCGGTCCTCTGGAGTCACGTCGGTGCCGGGCTGGTACCTGAAGCCCCCCTGGGCCAGGGGAAGATCGTTGGCCGTCGAGACCTTCAGCGCGCCCGGGCTGCTGGTGTTGGAATCGCCGGCTTGGGTATTGTCCACCGCAGCCACATCGCCGACGTCGAGAAGGCTCACGCCGCCCGCACTCTGTTCGATGGCCCCCTGAGTCGCGTCCGGGGGCGCGCTGAGCACGTCGCTCGCCCCCTCAAAAAGCGCAACGTCCGGTGCGGACGGATCGCTCGCGTCCACCACGCGCAGCACACCCGACTGGACGACCTGATTCGCCTCGGCCGAGGTGCGCATGGAGATGGTCGAGCGGGCGACCCCGCCCGTCACGGTGAGGTCTCGCAACTCCGAACCCGAGTTGTAGGACGTGAGCACCTGAACGCCGTGATCGACGCGTGCCACGCCGCTGATCTTCACCCCGCCGAACTTTCTGTCGCCGACGAGCGTTCGCAGCGTGT
>JBOGWZ010000047.1:0-8286 GCA_050694075.1 Actinomycetota bacterium
AGTGACGTCGCGCCGTACCCCGTTGCGCTCCACCGTCAGGCGGAACCTCGTGTCGGGAGGGCGCGACGTAATCGCCTGCTGCAGATCCTGCGCGATGCGAACGGGCCTTCCGTCGACCGCGACCACGACGTCTCCGCTCTCGAGCGCGTCGGCCGCCGGGGAGGAATCGAGCACGTCCCGCACGATCACGCCGGTGCCCCCGATGTTCACGTCCATGCCCGCGGCCCGGGCCGCTGCGGCCGCCGCGATGGTCCGACTCTGCTCGAAGACCTCGCGCTGACTCCTGAAGTACTCGTCGGGATCGGCGCCGCTCGGTATCACGGCCCCCAGCGCGACGATCTCCTTGTCGAACAGGAGCCAGTCCGCCATAAGGCCCACCGCGGTTGGGTTCTCGAGCCTTATCGAGGTCAGCAGATAGCGGCCGGAGACCGGCGAGGAGCGCGCCCCGTCTATCCGGATCCCCTGGGCGACGTCGATCGTGACGCCGGGCTCGAAGACCACGTAGGGAGGGTGGTAGAGAAGTCCGGCGGCGATCGCCATGGCGAGCCCGACGGCCACCCACACGAACGGCCCGGCGCGGCGCGTTGGGGCTGCCGGCCGGCCGCCGCGCGCCTTCTCGACCTCGAGGGCGCTCACCGCGTCGGAAACCGAGAGGATGCCGACCAAGCGGCCGTCCTCGACCACGGGGGCGCGCTTGGGCTGGTCCTCGAGCGACGAGACGGCGGTCGCCATGTCGGTATCGGGATCCAACACGCGGATTTCCTCGAGCGGGTGCATGACCTCCGAGATCGCGGTGGTCGCTCGCCTCGGCGCCGGCACCGACCCGGCCTTCCGAAGCGACATCAGGCCGACGAGCCTGTCGCCGTCGACCACCGGGTAGGTCGAGTGGCCGCGCCCTTGGACGATGCCGTCCAGGAAGCGATCCAGCGGCATGTCGGGTGTCACCACTTCGGGATCGGGGGTCATGCAGTCGCCGACTCGGCGTCGGCCCAGCGTTTGCTGCACGAGCACGGCCTGCGCCTCGCCCTGCGCGGCCTGCATCAGGAACCAGCCGAGGAAGACGAACCAGAGCCCGCCGGAGCCTCCTCCCCCGCTGAGGAAGTCCAGCAATCCCAGCGCGATCAGGACTCCGCCGAAGGCCCGTCCCGCCTTCGCGGCGGAGGAGGTCGCGGCCACGAAGCTTCCCTGCCTCTTCCACAACCACGACCGCAGTACCCGCCCACCGTCCAGCGGCAGCGCGGGAACGAGGTTGAACCCGAGCACCAGGGCGTTGATGCGCCACAGGTAGTCGACGACGCCCTGCACCGATTCGCTCCATTCGACTGCGACGCCGAGGACGGTGAGCACGACGAACAACGCGGCGATGATCGCCGACACCACCGGCCCGGCGATCGCGATGACGAATTCCGCCCCCGGCGACGGGAACCGGTCCCTGAAGGCGGCGACGCCCCCGAACAGCCACAGGGTGATGCCTTCGATCCGCATGTCGTAGCGGAGGGCCGCGAACGCATGCCCGAGCTCGTGCAGCAGGATCGAGCCGAAGAAGAGCACGGCGGCGACCACGGCCATCGTCAGGTAGGTGGAGTCCGACTGCCCCGGATAGGTCGCGGGGAACAGCCTCGAGCCCAACGACCACACGACCAGCCCGAACACGAACAACCACGACCAGTGGGCACCGATCGGGATGCCGCGCACACGAAGGAACGTGAAGCTGGATTCCACGACTAGGTGTCTACCCCAGATCGGCCGATACGGTCGTCTAGAGTCGGGGGGTGAGCGTCGCCGACGTCCTCCGCCCGGTGGTCCGGTCGTGGCTCGGAGAAGAGCCTCCCGTCCGTCTTCTGTTCTGGGACGGCAGCTCCCTGGGCCCGGAGGGGGGGCCCTTCGGTGGGCCCTACGGGGCCACTTCCACGGTCGCGGTTCGCTCTCCCGACGCGCTGCGACGGCTCATCTACGCGCCGAACGAGCTCGGACTGGGCCGCGCCTATGTCGCCGGCGAACTCGACGTGCAAGGCAGCATGTTCGACGCCCTGTCTCTGCGCGACGCCCTCGCGCCGCCGGACCGCGACGCGGATTTGAGCCTCGGCCTATCGGACCGGTTGCGGATCCTGCGCGCGGCCGCGGCCGTCGGTGCGCTGGGGCGGCCGCTCCCGCCTCCTCCGCAGGAGGCGCGCCTGTCGGGCCGGATGCACTCGAGAGGACGCGATGCCGACGCGATCGCGCATCACTACGACGTCGGCAACGACTTCTATCGGCTGATCCTCGGTGAGACGATGACGTACTCGTGTGCGTACTTCGCCTCTGATGGGATGTCTCTGGACGACGCGCAGCGGGCGAAGTACGAGCTCATCTGTCGCAAGCTCGGGCTCGAGTCCGGCATGAGGCTTCTGGACGTCGGCTGCGGCTGGGGGGGCATGGCGATGCACGCGGCTCAGCGCTACGACGTGAGGGCCGTCGGCATCACGCTGTCGCGACCGCAGCACGACCTCGCGGCCAAACGCGTGGCGGAAGCCGGGCTCGCCGATCGCGTGGAGATCAGGCTCCAGGACTACCGCGACGTCCACGACGGTCCTTTCGACGCGATCTCGTCTATTGGGATGTTCGAGCACGTCGGGCTGTCTCAGCTCGGCAACTACTTCGCCGATCTCTCCGAGGTTCTCGTGCCGGGCGGTCGGCTTCTGAATCACGGCATCTCGAAGCCGCCCGGCCCCAGTAGTTTTCACCGCAACTCGTTCGTGTCCCGCTACGTGTTCCCCGACGGCGAGCTGCACGAGGTCGGCTCCGTCGTCAGCGAGATGCAACGTCGCGGATTCGAGGTGAGAGACGTCGAATCGCTGCGCGAGCACTACGCGCGCACGCTGCGGTGCTGGGTCGCGAATCTCGAGAGCTCCTGGGATCGGGCCGTCGAGCTCGCCGGGACCGCCCGCGCCCGCATCTGGAGGTTGTACATGGCGGCTTCGGCGCTCGGCTTCGAGGCCGGTCGCATCAACATCCATCACGTGCTCGGAGTGAGACCCGGGCCGGCGGGTGCGAGCGGTATGCCCCCGACGCGCCGTTGGTAGGCGTCGACTCCTGATTCCCGGGCACCCGAGAAAGATTCGCGGTCTGCGTCGAAAATCCGTGCATCCCGCGGTCGCGCATGGTCGCCTCGATGGGTTCGTCCGTCGCGTCAAGGAGTGATTAGGTGGCACAGAAGCGAAGCAAGAAGAAGGCTCGGCGCTCGCCGCGGCCCCGTCCGAAGAGCCCTGTCCTCGATGCCGGATTGCAGAACATCGTCCGGAAGCTCGTGCGCTCCGCCGACGAGCTTCTCGAACAGGATCACCCGCTCGCGGCCGAGCTCTGGATCAGCCACGTCGTCTCGATGTGGGAGTCGGCGTATCTCATCGACGAGGACGCCGAGAAGCTGTTGGGCCTCGGCATAGTCTCCGCGGCCGCCGACGAGGCGGGCACTCGGGGACTCGCCCTCCTCACGGGTCTCGCCGCGCTGGCCGGCCCCAAGGTTGCCCGTCGCGCTGCGGCCGAGGCGGAACGGCTCCGCCGATCCGGCGTCGAACCCTCGTCCCTGGCCGATCAGGTGGGCGCAGCCCGCTTCGTGGAGGCGTGGACCGCGGAGGAGGCTTACGGAGACGGGCAGTTCGTGGCGTCGACCTTTGTGCACGATGGCTGGCCCCCGCACTCGATCGGGATCCTGATCGATCACAACCTCTCGTCGACCGCCAAGGACCTGCTTCTCGCCGACGACCCCCCCATGCTGAGGGCGAGCTGGGAGACGGTCCCCGACGTCACCCTGCGCCGGATGACCGCGCAGGAAGCCTCGAGCGTCATCAGCCGCGGCCTCGAGGTCGAGGCGATGTGGATGGACTCGCCGGCCACCGAGGACCTGGGCATGGCGCTTCCTCTTCTCAGGAGCCGCCTGGCTGCCCTCCCACCCCCCGAGCCGGTGCCGCGGCCGGAGTGGACCGAGAAGCAGCGAGACGCGCTCGAACGCGACTTCGCGTCCTCTTCCAACGCCGCAGGCCTGGCGCCGGAGGCTATCGAAGATGTTGTCTTCCGGATCATCGACTTCTCGTGCGACTACGGGGACGGCGATCCCCTGCGTTGGAGCACTCTCGTGGTCGAGATCTTCATGACCGATTGGCTGCCGCGAAAGGCGCTGCTCCAGGGTCCCCCGCAGCAGGTGCCGGCCGTCGTCCGCGCCTGGGTCCGCTTCGCGGGACGCCGCCGAGGGGTCCGGGAGAGGCTAGTCGACGAGGCCGTGGCGGCGGTGGCGAGATGGGAACAGGAGTTCTTGGAGGCCGTGGACGACCCCGACAGCTTCGGTCCGGCCAAGGCGATCTTCAAGGCGATGATGGAAGACAGGATCGACCTCACCGACAAGGGTGCGATGGATGCATGGATCGAGGACTTCAACTCCCGACCCGAGCAGGAGCGCCGGAAGGTTCTTCGTTAGCCGATAAGGTTCGCCGGTGGCCGGCGACCGCAAAGACTTGGTCGTCTTCTGGACGAGACGCGATTCCCGCTGCGACGATTGCAGGGAGGAGCTCGGCTCGGGGAGCCTGATCCTTCTGCGCGACGAGAAGGCGCACTGCCTCGACTGCGCGGACCTCGGCCATCTCGAGTTCCTTCCCCGAGGCGACACCGCGCTGACGCGACGGGCCGGCAGGTACTCGACGCTGCGTGCCGTCGTCGTGCAGTGGAGTCGGACCCGTAAGCGCTACGAACGCCAGGGCACGCTCGTGGAGAAGGCCGCCCTGGAGAGGGCAGAGCACGAGTGCCTGTCCGACGCGGACCGGCGCGCCGCACAGCGCGAACGCGCGGCCCGCTACCGGGAGCGCGCCGAGGACGCCTATGTCGAGAGGTTCGCCCGGGCGGTCCGTGACCTGTATCCGAGCTGCCCCGAGGGCACCGAGTTCGAGATCGCCGAGCACGCATGCCGCAAGTACAGCGGCCGCGTGGGCCGCAGTGCTGCAGCCAAGTCACTCTCCCCGGACGCGATCGAGCTCGCGGTGCTTGCGCACGTCCGTCACCGCTTCACCCGCTACGACGAGCTCCTCATGCGCGGTTGGGACCGCGACGACGCCCGAACCGAGGTCACCGACGGGCTCGCAGAGGTCCTGGCACGCTGGCACCGCCACCGATCCCGCATCACCACCAGCGGAGCTTCCGCCCCGCCGGAGTGATACGTGACCTGACTTCCTATCCGGCGGTCTCCGGCTCCACCTCGGCCTCGCGGCGCACACCACCGGTGTGCTCCAGGACGTGCTCGACGACCTCTTCCTCGCCCTCGATGTCGATGCGAGGAAGCAGGCGCTCCAGCCACTTCGGCACCCACCAGTTCGCCTTGCCGAGCAGCTCCATCGTCGCCGGGACGAGCACCATGCGGACGATCGTGGCATCCACGAAGATCGCCACGGCCAGTCCCAGGCCGAAGAGTTTGATGGCGCGCTCATCGAACGCGAAGACGAACGACAGGAACAGCGTCACCATGATCGCGGCGGCGGCGGTGATCACCCGGGCAGTCGTCGCCAAGCCGTTCGCCACTGCGACTCCGTTGTCGCCGGTCGCCACGTACTCCTCGCGGATGCGGGACAGCAGGAAGATCTCGTAGTCCATGGACAGGCCAAACAGGATCGTGAACAGCATCATGGGAGCCCATGCCTCGATGGGCGCGGTGCTGTCCACGTTCACAAGGTCCTTGAGCCAGCCCCACTGGAATATGGCGACGACGATCCCGTAGGCCGCCCCGATGGAGAGCAGGTTCATCACCGCCGCCTTGAGCGGAACGAGGATCGAACGGAACACCACCACGAGGAGCAGGAACGACACTCCGATGACCACGGAGATCAGGATCGGCAGTCGCTCCGAGTTCGCTTGGGAGAAGTCGCTGACGGCGGCGGTCAACCCTCCGACGAGAACGCGCGTATCGGCCCCCTCGGTGGTCGCCGGTATGACGTCGTCTCGGAGCCGCTCCACCAGGCTCGTGGTGCGCTCGTTCTGGGGCGACGTCGTCGGGAATGCCGTCATGACCGCGGCATCGCCCTCCGGACTGACGAAGGGGGGCGCCACCGCGGCGATGCCCTCGGTGCGAGCGAGCTCCTCCCCCACGTTGGTGAGGACCTCGAGGTCCCCCTGGTCGTCGATCTCGGCCGCGAGCAGGAACGGTCCGTTGAAGCCGGGACCGAACCCCTCGGTCAGCAGGTCGTAGGCGCGCCGGCTACTCCGCTCCACCGAGCCGGTGCCGGCATCGGCGAACCCGAGGTCGATCGAGAACACCGGGATCGAAAGAACGACGAGGACGGCCAGCGCCAGCAGCGCCGCCGGCGCGGGGCGGCGCTGGATCACCCGGCTCCAGCGGAACCACAGGCTCCGCTCACGGGCGGTCTCGCCGCGATGGAACCACGGCAGTCGCCACCGGTCGATGTTGCGACCGACGAAGCCGAGCACCGCCGGCAGCAGAGTGACCGACGCAAGCATGGTCACGAGCACGGCCGCCGCGCCCCCGATCGCGACGCCCTCGACGAACGCGAACCCCATCAACAGGATGCCCAGAAGCGAGATGACGACGGTCGTTCCGGCGAACAGCACGGCCTTGCCCGCGGTCGAGATCGCGACCGCGGTGGCCTGCTCCGGGTCGAGGCCTTGGTGCAGGTGCTGGCGGTAGCGGGTAACTATGAAGAGCGCGTAGTCGATCCCCACTCCGATGCCGATCATCGACGCGAGTTGAGGCGTGAAGTCGGGAACGTTGAGGAAGTTCGCGAACAGGAACACGAGCGATAGACCGATCCCGATGCCGAAGAGGGCCGTCAGGATCGGCAGCCCCATGGCGAGCACCGACCCGAAGGTGATCAGCAGGATGACGATGGCGGCCAGGAATCCGATTCCCTCGGCGCCTCCGGGCTGCTCGAACTCCGAGAATTGAATGACGCTGCCGCCGGGCTCCACCGTCACGCCCTCGAGGTCCACGTCGGAAGACAGCCTCTTGATCCTGTCCGCGACCTCGATCGGGAATGGTTCGCCGTCGAGCTGCTCGAAGCGGACCGTGGCGAAGGCGACGTTGCCGTTCGGCGAAATCTGGCTCGCGCCCTGCTCGGTGTAGGGCGAGTCCACGGCGGTCACGAGGTCGATCTTGGAGATGTCGGCAAACAGTGCCTCCATCTCCGCCCGGACCCGGGAGTCGGTCACACCCTGATCCGCCTCGTAGACGATGTCCGCGGTGTCCCCGGCGAATTGGGGGAACCTCTCCTCGAGAAGGTCGAGGGCCTCCTGGGACTCGGTCCCCGGAAGCGAGAACTCCTGCGAGTATTCGCCCCCAACGGTCGATCCCAAGGTGATGAAACCGACCAGGGCGACGATCCATATCCCAACCATGAGCCAGCGGCGCCGGTAGCTGAAGCGCGCGAGTCGTTCGAGCACGTGTACCTCCGTGGTTTAGTGAGCCTGCCGGAAGTGGGTCAACAGCAGGCTACGAACCACTCTTCCGGATTTCCAGGGGTTTCTCGGGAAGTTCACGAGGACCGGATGTCAGAAACTTCCAACCCCGCCAGGATTTCCAAAATCCGCCCAAAAGGGTTGATTCCGTCATAGGTATGGCCTAGAATCGAACGTATGTTCGCTACCCGGGATGAGGCCGCCCGCCGGGCCAGGGTCACCGCCATCGATCGCCGGATCGGGCAGCTCTGCGCCAACGTCGACGCCGCGCTGGCCGAGCTCGTCGGCATCCTCGGCGAGTTCGACGACCTCGGAGGCTGGAGCGACCAGCACGCTCGCTCCCCCGAGCAGTGGCTGGCCTGGCGCGCCAACGTGTCCCCGCGCGCCGCCAGACGGTGGTTCTCTCTGGCACGCACCCTCGAGGGTCTTCCGAAGATCCGCTCCGCGTTCGAGAACGCAGACGTCACTTACTGGCAGACCGAGATCATCGCCAAGGTCGCCACCGAGGAGACGCAAGACATCCTGATCGACCTCGCGTCTCACTCCACCGCCGCCCAGCTGCAGCGCATCTGCGTCGCCTTCAAAGGGGCGCAGAGAGCCCAGAGCGCCGAGGCCTCCACCGAACGCCACGACCACCGGACGCTTGGCTACCACTACGAGGACGACGGCTTCATGCACGTCTACGCGCGGCTGTGTCCCGAAGACGCGGCGATCTTCGAGAAGGCCATTGAGGCGACCGCGGCGCGGTTGAAAGAGGAGCAGGAGGACGACACCTGCACGACGCGCACCCACGGGCAGCGCTACGCCGACGCGCTCGTCGACATCGCCAAGAGCTCGCTCGCCTCAGAGGTCGGCGGC
>JBOGWZ010000048.1:0-8101 GCA_050694075.1 Actinomycetota bacterium
GAAGCCGATGAACTGCCCCTTCCATGTATTGATCTATCGTTCAAGGACGCGGTCATACAAAGAGTTGCCGATCCGGCTCACGGAGCTCGGCACCGTCTACCGCTACGAGCGCTCGGGAACGCTTCATGGCCTGTTGCGCGCGCGTGGGATGACGCAGGACGACTCGCACATCTTCTGCCGACCCGACCAGGTCGTGGATGAGACCGTGGAGGTCATCGAGTTCCTGCGTGAGCTGTACGGCACCTTCGGGCTGGGTGTCGACGCGGTGCGCTTCTCGACCAAGCCCGAGAAAGCGGTCGGTTCAGACGAGCTGTGGGAGCACGCGGAGGCCGCGATACCAAAGGCATTCGAAAAGGCCGGTCTGGACTACGAGGTGGTTGAGGGGGAGGGCGCCTTCTACGGTCCCAAGATCGACTTCGATGTGCGAGACGCGATCGGCCGCTACTGGCAGGTATGCACGATCCAGGTCGACTTCCAGATGCCCGACCGCTTCGATATCGAGTACGTGGACGAGAAGGGGGCGCGGATAAGGCCCGTGATGATCCATCGCGCGCTGTATGGCTCAATCGAGCGCTTCTTCGGAGTCCTCGTCGAGCACTTCGCAGGAGCGTTCCCCACCTGGCTCGCGCCGGTTCAGGCCGTGGTGATTCCAATCGCGGACCGTCATGTCGCGTACGGGCGGGCGGTCGCGGGACGTCTCGCCGAGCGAGGCATCCGAGCCGAGGTGGACGACTCCGACAACACGATCGGGGCGAAGATCCGACACCAGCAGCTGCACAAGGTGCCCTACATGCTCGTCGTGGGCGATGACGAGGTGGCGTCCGGATCGGTGTCGGTCAGGCGTCGCTCGGGACGGGAGACGAGGGGCGTTCCCCTCGAACGGTTCGCTGATGATCTCGCCGCGGAAGTGGAGGCGCGCCGCGTCGAGCCGTCGCTCTAATGGAGCGCCTGTGGAGCCCATGGCGGTCTGAATACGTGACGGGGGTCGACCAGGGCGAAGGCTGCATCTTCTGCGACGCGCTCGCGGCGGGCGACGACGTTGCGGCCGGTGTGCTCTTTCGGGGCGGGGCGGCGTTCGTCGTGCTCAATGCCTACCCTTACAACACCGGGCACCTCATGGTGGCGCCGAACCGTCATGTGGGTGAGCCGCGCGACCTAGACGGGGAGGAATCACGCGAGCTCACCGATACCACGTTCAGGTCGATCGAGGTGCTGCGCGAGGGGATAGCCCCGGATGGCTTCAACGTCGGCATGAACCTTGGTCGCGTCGCGGGGGCCGGTATCCCCGGCCACCTCCATGTGCACGTCGTGCCGCGCTGGTCGGGCGACACCAACTTCATGCCCGTGGTGGGGGAGACCAAGGTGCTGCCCGAGATGCTCGCCGACACCGACGCCAAGCTGCGCCCTTTGTTCGCAGCCCCCCGCTGACTTGCACGTGAGACCCCCTATATAGGGCGCTGAGATGCAACTCGGCCTAAAGCGGAGTGATCATCAGCGCGATCGCGGCCTGGGTCGCGACGAGCACGACCGCGATCCCGTGCGCGGCCAGGCGCAACCTCCGGCGCCTCCGCTGCTCGTCCGGTCCGGGATCCAGCGAGGCGATGTCCCCGACCGTCAGTGGACGGAGCACCCCCCATGCCTCCAGGGCCGCTTCGGCCGCGGCCGGGTCCTCGACCCTCACGAGCACTCCGCGTGGCGACACTCCCAGCGCGGGTGCAACCTCCGGCCGCCCCGAGAACAGGGCGGAGACACCGCGGCGAGCGGCATCGAATCGCACCGGCTCGCGGAACAGCAGCGCGACGTTGGGGATGTCGGTGGGGATCTGGCCGACCACCGGGACCGGGGATCCATGCCTCGAGGAAAAGAGGCAGGCCGTGACCACGCGGCCGGCCTCGGCGTCCTCCGAGACGACGAAGCGCCTGCGGTCGCCGACCCGGTGGGCCCGCGCCCGAGTGGGGTCTACCGCCGCGGCGCGCACGAGCGCGCGGGGGATCCGCAGGGGCACGCGGAAGAGCCCGGGGTGTTCCAGCACGAGGTCTCCTTCGGTTAGTCGCAGGTGCGCGCCGGTCGCCAGGGCCGCTTTCACCCGCGCCCACCCGAGCCACGCCACCGTGCCGGCGAGGCCCAGGCACAGCAAGGGTGTGAGAGCGCGCGCGTACGCGGCAAGCTCCGGCTGGAGGGGAAGCGCGACTCCGATGATAAGAGCCGCGAGGGCAACCAGCAGTAGCGCGAGGCCCCGCAGGAGCTGTCCCGCGCGCGCCGACGGCGACGCCGCCATCCTGAGGATGACCTCCATCAGCGAACCATCAGTCGGCGGCCCGGAACGCCTCCTCCTTCAGGCCCTCTACGAAAAAACCGTCGCCCAGGACCGCGAGCATCGCCTCGATCTGGCTGACCTGGGCCTTGGCGGCCTTGACCTTGACGTCGAGGAGGTCGTCGGCGAGCGCGAAATGGATGCTGCACTCCGAGCGCGCCGTAATGGGAGGGGTGCCTTCCGCGTACACGTCGAACTGCTGTAACCGGTCGTAGAACTTCTCGACCCATTCGGGGGTGGTGGTCGCGTAATGGAGCCGCGCGGGTGCGGCGACGCGTGAGAACGCGGCCGTGGTCCATGCCGAGACCGCGATGTGGTCGGGGTGCCCCGTCATGCCGTCGGGCCCGAAGGTGAGGACAGTGTGGGGCCGTACCTCCTCCATGATGGCTTCGACCGCGGCGGTGGCCTCGTTGGGATCGGCTCGGTCGCACCCGCCGTCGTGGTAGTCGAGCCAGTGGTGCTCTGTCACCCCCAGGATCGCAAGGGTCTCCTCGAGCTCGGCGGTGCGGATGCGGGCCATCTGGTCTGGGGGCCAGCGTTCGTGGTCCCAGGAACCCTCCTCGCCGCGCGTGGCGGTGACGCAGACCACGCGAGACCCTCGCCGCGCCGCGTCGGCCATGATCCCTCCCGAGACGTAGTTCTCGTCGTCGGGATGCGCCCACACGCCGAGGATCGTCCCGAGGTCCTGCACGGCGGGAAGTTTAGGGGCGGGCTAGGCCCTTGCCTCTTCCTTCTGCTTCTTGGCCGCGTCGAGGATCTTCGCGGCGAGGTCGTGCGGGACCTCCTGGTAGTGGCTGAACGACCACGAGAACGTGCCCTTGCCCCCCGTCAGGGAACGCAGGTCGGTCGCGTAGTGAGTGACCTCCGCGAAGGGCACCTTCGCCTTGACGATCTGGCGGCCCCCGCCAACGGTATCGATGCCCTCGGGTATGCCGCGGCGCTTCTGGAGGTCCCCCATGATGTCGCCGGTGAACTCTTCCGGGACCATGACCTCGAGGCTCCAGATCGGCTCGAGGACGACCACTCCCGCCTTCTCCGACGCGTCTCGGATCGCGAGGCTGCCGGCCATCTGAAAGGCGAAGTCGGAGGAGTCGACGGTGTGGTACTTGCCGTCGTGGAGCTCGACCTTGACATCGATCATCCGGAAGCCGGTGCCGATCCCGTCCTCCATCGCGGCGCGGACCCCCTTCTCGACCGAGGGGATGAACTGGTTGGGGATCGACCCGCCGAAGATCTTGTCCTCGAACACGAAACCCTCCCCGCGCGCCAGGGGCTCTATGCGGATGTTTGCTATTCCGTACTGTCCGTGGCCCCCACTCTGCTTGACGTGGCGGCCGAGTCCCTCCGACTTCTTCTGAACGGTGGTGCGGTAGGGGACCTTGAAGGGGATGTCCTCGACCTCGACCCCGAACTTGCTCTTGAGCCGATGGATGGTGACGTCGAGGTGTGCATCGCCCATCCCCCACAGGATCGTCTGGCGCGTCTCGTCGTTCCGCTCGAGTCGAAGACTCGGGTCCTCTTCGATCAGTCTCTGGAGGCCGATCATCAGCTTGTCCTCGTCGCCCTTCGTCTTGGGCTGTATCGCCTTGGGAAGCAAAGGCTCCGGAGGCTCTATCGCAGGGAAGGTCGCCGGCGAGGACTTGTCGGCGAGAGTGTCGCCGGTAGACGTGTGCGCGAGCTTGGCGATCCCTCCGACGTCGCCTGCGACGACCTCGGACAGCGGCTCCTGTGTCTTGCCGCGCATCGTGAACACGCCTCCGACGCGCTCGTCGGTGTTCCGGGACGCGTTGTGGATGCTGCCGTCGCCCTTGACGACTCCCGAATAGACGCGGAAGTAGCTCACCTTCCCCACGTACGGGTCGCTCATGGTCTTGAACACGAGAGCGGACATGGGCGAGTCGGGCTTCGCCTCGCGTGTCTCGCCGGAGGTGGACTCGGCCGGCGGGCGGTCGAGTGGCGAGGGCCCGGCGGCGACGATTATGTCGAGCAAACGATCGATACCGATCAGGTGAGTGGCCGAGCCGACAAGGACCGGAAAGATCGTTGCGCCGGCGAGCCCGTCGTGAAGCGCCCTGACGATCTCGTCGCGCGAGAGCTCTCCGCCCTCGAGATAGCGCTCGAGCAGTTCGTCGGAGGTCTCCGCGACGGAGTCCAGGAGTGCGGTGCGCACCTCGTCGACGCGGCCCCGGCGATCCTCCGGGATGGGGACGCCCTTGGGCTTGCCCGACTCGTCGTACTCGAATGCCTCTTCGTCGATGACCGAGATCACTCCCTTGAAATCATGCTCTTGCCCCAGCGGGAGGGACAGAGGGGCGATGCCCATCCCGAACGCGTCGCGTAGCTGCTCCAGCGTGCGGCGGAAGCTCGAGTTCTCGCGATCGAGCTTGTTGACGAGCACGAGGCGCGGCAGCGAGAGCTCGTCCGCGTACCGCCACGCGACGTGCGTCTGGACCTCCAGGCCCTCGACTCCCGACACGACGAACACGGCGAGGTCGGCAACTCGCATGGCCGAGCGCAGCTCGCCGATGAAGTCGGCGTAGCCCGGCGCATCCAGCACGTTGACCTTGTGGTCGCTCCACTCGACGGGCGCCAGAGCCGTGGAGACGGAGATCTGACGCTTGATCTCTTCCTCGTCGAAGTCGCAGACGGTATTGCCCTCTGTGATCCGGCCCAGTCGCGTCGATGCCCCCGACTGATACAGGATCGCTTCGGCCACCGAGGTCTTTCCCGCGCCCCCGTGGCCGACGAGGACGATGTTGCGGATGTTCTCCGTTGGATAGCTCTTCACGCGACCGGCCCCCTGTCTTCCCTAATAGAAGGAGTGAGTGGGCGGCAATCGTACCGGCACGCCGTCGGGGGAGCGAGCGAAGCCGGCCAACTACTATGCGATGGTGCTGAATACACGCATCCGGGGCGCATGGGAGAGATTGATGGCGCCCATAGGACGCGGACTGGGGCGCGCCGGGATCAGCCCCAACGCGGTGACGATCGGCGGGGTGCTCATCCAGGCCGGCGCCGCCGCGCTGATACTCGACGGCCGTCTGCTGGCGGCGGGCCTGGTGGCGACGGTCGCCGCGTTCGCGGATGCGTTCGACGGCGCGGTCGCCAAGACCCAGGGCCGCACCAGCAAGTTCGGCGCCGTGCTCGACTCGACCACGGACCGATTGTCGGATGCGCTGTTCTTCGTTCCGCTGGCGTGGCTCTACGGGGTCTCGCCCGACATCGCGGCGCGGGACGAGCCGTGGGTGGCGGCCCTCGCCCTCGTGACCCTCGTTGCCGCGTTCCTGGTCTCCTACGTCAAGGCCAGAGCCGAGAGCCTTGGGTTCGAGTGTGATGTCGGGATAGCCGAGCGCGCCGAGCGGCTGATCATCATGATCTTGGGACTGATCTTCGATCTCGTGCCGCTCGCGCTCGCGGTGCTCGCGTCGTTGTCCGCCGTGACCCTTGTGCAGAGGCTGTCCCACGTTTCCGCCCAGGCCCGTGCGAGGTAAGCGCCCGCCGGACGAGGGGCGGCTGATCCAGCTCGTCTATTACGGTTACGTCGTCGCGTCGGCGATCGCCAGGGCCGTGCCGGAGCGGGTCGTCTACGCGCTCGCCGAGCTCGTGGGGTCGTGGTCGGCTCGAGTGCTGGGGAAGAAGCGTGCGGTGGTCGCGAGCAACCTCGCGCGCGTGACCGGGCTGCCGGCCGACTCGCCGCGGGTCCGAGATCTCACAGAACAAGCCTTTCGCTCGTACTCGCGCTACTGGCTCGAGACGTTCCGGCTCGTGCGGGAGGGGCGTGAGTTCTTCCTCGAGCGCTTCCGACTGCATCACAGTGATCGGCTCGATGAAGTGCTGGAGCGGGGGGCGGGAGCGGTCGTTGTCGTCGGCCACCTCGGCAACTGGGACGCGGCCGGCGCCTGGGTGGGAGCCACCGGCAGGACGCTCGTGACCGTCGCCGAGGTGCTGCACCCGCGCCGCATGTTCGAGTTCTTCGCGGACCACCGGGCGCGACTCGGCATGACGATCTTCCCCGCCGAGAGCGGGGTCACCGAGAGGCTCGCGGACGCGGTCCGCAACGGCGCCGTCGTGGCGATCCTCGGCGACCGCGACCTGAGAGGAAGGGGGCCGGAGGTGAAGTTCTTCGGGGAGCCCACGACTTTGCCCGCGGGGCCTGCATCGGTCGCGCTCCGCACGGGAGTGCCGCTCCTCGTCGCCGGTGTTTACGCGGTGCGGCGCGACGACGGCAAGCGTGGCTGGGACGCGGAGATGTCGGAACCGATCGAGCTCCCCCCCAACGCCGGGGCGGAGGCCATCCCCGAGCTAACCCAGAAGGTCGCGGAGCACCTCGAGGCGTTCATCGCGCGCCGGCCCGAGGAGTGGCACGTGTTCCAGCCGTTCTGGCTCGCCGACCGAGGCCACCGATGAGGGTCGCGCTCGTGTCCCCGTACGCGTGGGACCGTCCCGGCGGGGTGCAGTCACACATCCGTGGGTTGGCCGCCGCCCTCCGCGCGAGTGGACACGATGTGCTGGTGGTCGCCCCCCGCGTATCCCAGAGGGAAGCCCCGGACGCGACACTCGTCGGGCGCGCCGTGCCGGTCCCGGCCAACGGCTCCGTGGCCCCGATCGCGTTCGGCCCCCTCGCCGCCGCTCGTCTGCGCCGAGCACTGAAGGAGTTCGCCCCCGACGTCGTCCACGTGCACGAGCCCCTCGTGCCCAGTCTGTCGTTGCTGGCAACGATCGCTGCCGCCGCGCCTGCGGTTGGTACCTTCCATGCGTCGGCGCCCTCGAGCCTCGGGTACCGCGCGGCGCGGCCGATCCTCGATCGTGTGGCGGCGCGATTGGCATCGCGCACCGCGGTCTCCGACGCGGCCCGCGATCTTGCCGCGCGCTACTTCCCCGGGGACTACGCGCTCACTCCGAACGGCGTAGACACGGCGCGTTTCGCGGAAGCGGCGCCTCTCGACCTCGGCGATGGGAAAAAGGTCCTGTTCCTGTCGCGGATAGAACGTCGCAAGGGACTCGAAGTCCTCGTGCAGGCGATGGCGCGCCTTCGGACTTCGGCGACCTTGATCGTGGCCGGGACGGGACCGGAGGAGCAGCGTTGTCGCCGGCTCGCCGCCACCCTCGGAGTGGATGCGCGCTTCATCGGGCAGGTGCCGGAAGAGGACAAGGCGCGTGTGTACCGGTCGGTCGACGTGTACTGCGGTCCGGGGCTCGGCGGCGAGTCGTTCGGCATCGTCCTGATCGAGGCCATGGCGGCGGGAGCCCCCGTCGTGTGCTCGGACCTCCCCGGCTTCCGGGACGCGATAGGGGACGCCGCGCTCACGGTGCCCCCCGGCGACCCCGGTCGTCTTGCCGGGGCGCTGGACGAGATCCTTACCGATGAGGAAACCGCGCGGAGACTGAGCACGAAGGGGATCGGCCGGGCCCAGTCGTTCGATTGGAGGCGCCTCGTAGCGAACGTGGAATACATCTACGAGAAGGCCGCATGAAGACCCAACCTGACCCCGACACCTCTTCCGACGCGACATCGGCACCGGCCATCGAGGCCTCCGGCATCACGAAGACCTACCGGCAGGGAGCTCAGGAGGTGCGGGCGCTGCACGGCGTGGACGTGGTGGTGCAGCGCGGCGAGTTTGTCGCGGTAACGGGCGCGTCGGGCTCCGGGAAATCCACTCTGCTTCACATCCTCGGGGGCCTCGACCGCCCCGACGGCGGAACTGTGTTGCTGGAGGGCAAGGACATCTTGAGTCTGTCCGACGAGGAGCTCGCGGTACTGAGGCGTCGCCGGCTCGGTTTCGTACT
>JBOGWZ010000049.1:0-8058 GCA_050694075.1 Actinomycetota bacterium
AGACCTGATCCCCTACGAGGTCGAGGCCGAGCTCAACGAGGGAGAGCTCCCCGACGATGTCGTCGCGGGGCACCGCAAGAGGGCGGCCGAGCTCGGCCTGACCGCGATCAACATCCCCGAGCGATTCGGGGGGGCCGGGCTCACGTTCCTTCAGCAGGTGCTGGTGTCCGAGCAGATCGGCCGCGTCACGAACGGTTTGGGGTGGGTCGTGACGACGCCGCCCCGATGGTTCTGCGACGTCGCGACTCCGCACCAGATGGACACGTATTTCCTCCCTACCGTGCGCGGCGAGAGGCACGAGTGCTACGCGATCACCGAGGAGAACGCCGGCTCGGACGTGGATGCGATCGAAGCTACCGCGCGCCGTGACGGGGGCGAATACGTGCTCGACGGCGTTAAGTGGCACGTCACCTCCGCCAACGTCTCCGACTACTGCTTCTTCCAGGCGAAGCTGCCCGGCGGAGAGCACGCGTTGTTCCTGGTGGACCTGGACGCGCCGGGCGTGCGCGTCGTCCGCACGCCTTCCTACACCCACACGTTCGGACACCATCACCCGATCATGGCTTTCGAGGGCGTGCGGGTGCCGGCCGACAACATCGTCGGCGCGGAGGGCGACGGGATGCGTTTCGCTCACGACTGGTTCCGCTACGAGAGACTGATGATCGGCGCCCGCTGCTGCGGCGCGGCGGAGCGCCTGATCGCCGAGGCGTCGGAGTTTGCCAAGCAACGGCGGGCGTTCGGCAAGCCCATCGCAGACCACCAGGCGATCCAGTTCATGCTCGCCGACTCCCTAACCGAGCTCTGGGCGGCTCGCCAGATCACCTACACGACCGCAAAGGAGATGGACGAGAGGGCGGACCTAAAGCTGCAGCACGCACACTGCTCGATGGTGAAGCTGTTCGCCTCGGAGATGGCCAATCGCGTCGCCGACCGGGCCGTGCAGATCTTCGGGGGCCGCGGCTACATGCGCGAGAACGTCGCCGAGCGCTTCTACCGCGAGCTGCGGGTCGAGCGCATCTGGGAGGGGACCTCGGAGATCCAACGCGTGATCATCGCGGGACAGCTGCTGAAGCGCGGCGTGGAGATCGCCGACTGATGCCGACTTGTACGTGAGCCCCCCTATAGGGGCGCTGAGGTCCAACTCGGCGGTCCGGCGCGTCGCGCTGGCGCTCGGCGCCGGGCTCATGGCCGCTGTAGCGGTCGTCGGCAGGCAGGTGCAGGCCGCGCGGCGGCGGGACTACCTCAGGTTTGCGCCCGACGACGAGCTCGACGCTTCGACCGAAGCATCGGAACGACCACTGCTCCTGGTCGTGATCGGCGACAGCACCGCGGTGGGAGTGGGCGCGGGGAGCAGGAGCAAGTCCTACCCCTCGCTCCTTGCCGAACGCGTGAGGGCCCACCGCCCCGTCCGACTTGCGGTATTGGGCCGTCCGGGGCTGAGGTGGCAGCACGTCGGTGCTCTGGTCGCGGATGCGATCGCCATGGACCCCGACCTCGTTGTGATCGGTGTGGGCGGCAACGATGCGATCCACATGACACCCCTGTCGAGGGTCCGCGCCACGGTCGGCTTGGCCCTCGACGAGCTACAAAGGTCGCGAACGACCGTGCTCGTCGTGCTGGGGCCGCGCTTCGATTCGCCGGCCGTCCCGCACCCACTTCGCGACCTCATTGCGAGGCGCTGTCGCGCCGTCAACCGTGCCATCACCATGACGGCCGGCACCCGCGGGGTGCGAGTCCTGGACACCGAGTCGGTGATCGGGGACGCATTCGCCCGCGACCCCGTACGCCTCTACAGCGAGGACATGTTCCACCCGTCCGCGGCGGGTTACGAGCTGTGGGCCGGCGCCATCGAGGACGCCGTGGTGACGTCCGCGCTCGAGGTGACGGTCCCGTGAGGACCGTCACCGTGTGTCATGAAACGCGCCGGCTTATAGGCTTGTGCGTTCGTAAAGCGTTCGGAGCCGCGCCGATCTCTCGAAGAGCGCTGCGCGCGCCGCAGCCGCTGGCGGCTCGAGCACTTCGCAGTTGTCCGCGCTCTCGCCGCCAAGGCACGTGTCGGTGCCGGGGCCGCCGTCGAGCGCGTCGGTTCCGGGGAGGTTCTCCGGAAAGCCGAAGAAGAAGATGTCTCCGTCGAGGAAGTCGTCGCCGGGGCCTCCGGAGATCTCGTCGCTGCCGTCGTAACCGAGCAGCACGAACTCGGGGCGCGAGCTCCCGATCAGCGTGTCGTCGAGCGAGGTGCCGCCGGCCGCCTCGAACCCGGAAAGAACATCCGTCCCCAACCCCGTGGCCGAGCCTGCCTGCAGATCAACCGTGACGGGTCCGAGCTGACCCGGCTGGGTGACGTCGGAATCGAAATAGTCGACGCCGTCGAGGTCGTCTCCTCCGTCGACGATGTCGTCGCCGTCGCCGGGAAAGATGACATCGTCTCCGGCCATGCTCTGGACGTTGTCGTTGCCATCGAAGACGAGCACGAAGTTCGAGTCCGCCGTTCCGGTGATCGTGTCGTCGCCGAGCGTGGCGCCGACATCCTCGATGCCGGTGAAGGTGTCCTGGCCTACGTCGGTACCGCCGGTGACCGTGCCTGAGGACATGTCGACCACCGCTCCGCTGGTTGCGAAGACGTCATCTCCTATGGCCGGGCCTCCGTGGGCGGTGAGAAGGTCGAGGCCGTCAATTCCGTCGCCCCCTTCGACGGTGTCATTGCCCGCCCCGGAGTTGAGGAAGTCATCGCCTCCATTACCGATCACGACGTCGTTGCCGCCGTTGCCGAACAAAACCTCGCTGCTATCCGTGCCTACGAGGCGGTCGTCGGATTCGCCGCCACCGACACCGTTCACGCTTCGCACTCGGTCTCGTCCCGCAGCCGTAATGACTCCGGTACTCAGGTCGGCATCGACCGGCACGGAGGATCCCTCGTATGTGACGAAGTCTTCACCGGGCCCCCCATTGACCACGTCATCGCCGGCACCAGGGAAGACCACATCGAGGCCGCGTTGCCCGGCGATCTTGTCGTTTCCCCCTCGCGCGAAGACGACGTCGAAGCTTCCTCGGCCGGCGCAAACGAAGTCCCTGCCCCCTCTGGCGTCGATGGTGTCGTTGCCGGCGCGGGCAACGATCACGTCGCTGCGGTTCGTCCCCTGAAGCTGGTTGTCTCCTCCAGTGCCGACGATGGTGGCCCTGCGCCCAAAGCACTTGGGCCTGGCCGCGTGGGCCTCCGGAGCCGTCGCCGCCAGAGTGGCGGCGACGATCGTCCCCACCGCTATCACCCCCAGCACCCGCCGTGCGTCCGATCGCCGCCAAGACATGCTGTGCTGCATCTCGGGCCCCCTTTTCCTCGGACTCCCCCTCGCGAGCGAAGGAGAGCCAACTCCCCGAAGCACGTTAGGAGGGTTTCCCACCACTCCACAAGGGACTACGTAACAAGAGCGCTTTGCCCACATTGGGAGCATTGTCGTTGCCGAGCAAACGTCGTGCGGTACGTGCTCTGGGCTGTGGACGGCCTATCTCAGTGAGCGGGCGCCGGAGCGGGCGGCGCCAGCGGTCTCGCGCGCCCGTGCACATCGGAGAGGGAGAACGGGACGGGCGCCTCGCCCGCGGTCGCGTAACGATAGAGCGCGGCGTTGTAGATACCGCTCAGCGTCATCGCAATGACCAGGGTCCCCACCAGCACCACCATCCCGAGCACGATCGCCGGCGTACCGACGTACACGACGATCAGGCCGATAAAGAAGACCTCGGAGAGATAGATGAGGGCGAGAGCTACTCCCATCCCGAGGGTTCCCGCAAGCGTCTCGCTCCATGTGCGCTTGAACAGAGAGCCCGAGCGACTCACGGCTTTGGTCGCACCCGCTCCTTCGAAAAGGATCACGGGCACCGCGAAGTAGGTCGCGACCTCCCAACTCAGCTGGAGTAGTCGCACCCCGACGCGGCCGGTGCGGCCGATGTTGCGCGACGCGGCCTCCTCGAGCCAGCGCATCAAGAGGGCCACGGTCGCGGCGATCACGGCCCAACCCATCAGTTGCACCCACCTCGAGAGCGCGACGCGGAGCCCATCGTTGAGGGTGGGGTTTCTTCCCTCGAACCGCATCGTCGCTGCTGCCACGACCGCGGCCTGGCAGAACACGCCGATCGTGTAGGAGATCGCATAGAAGAGCCACAGCTCCCACATCGGGACATGGAACATCTCGGGTTCGTCGAGCGCGTCGAAGCCGACGTGATTGAAGACGCTTAGGAACAGGAACGCGACCCCGAGGGTGAGCAGACCGGCCACGGCGGGGAAGGCCATGAGCTCGGGATCCATCTTCAGGGCCTGCCAGCTGACTCCGATCAGCCTGAAGCCGCGCGCCGCCCTCGCGAACAGGTTGCGAGACGGGAGAGCGGCCAGTTCTCCGATGCCCTTGGACAAGGTCGAGGATGCCTGCATCTGTTGCGAGGTCTCGAAGGGCACCTGGCACACCTGGCATGGATCGGACCCGATCGGATTCACCGACTGGCACACGGCACAGGCCCAGCCGCCCGCATCGGAGGGCCGCGTCGGTCCGCTGCGCACGCCGTGGCCGATGATCTGCTGAATCGAGGTCTGCGGAGGGGGAGGCGGCGGGGGAGGTGCCACCAGGCGCGCGAAGCACTGACCGCACCACTGCGCCCCAGGGGCGTTGTGGCCTCCACACTTGGGACAGGTGTCAATGTCGGTCACTGGCGTCCTCCTGTTTCGCCTGAGGATTCGACACGCCGAAGCCCGCCCTGAAGCCGCCCTCGGCGTTGGCACCGGGGGCCCGTAGATAACAAATATGTTATCATCTGGGCAATGGATGCTGCGAGGTCATTGCGAGTGGCTCGACGTCGCGGCGGTCTCAGCCAGCGCGAGCTGGCGGGGAGGGCCGGCGTGGCTCAGCCCGCGATCGCTCGGATCGAGCGGGGCACGGTGGTTCCGCGCGTCGATACTCTCGACCGCCTGCTCGTGGCTTGCGGGCACTCCCTGGAGGTGGAGCGTCGACTCGGTGCGGGAGTGGATCGCACCGTTATCCGAGAGCTCCTCCGACTCACCCCGCGCGAGCGACTGGACCTGGCGGCGGAGGAGGCCTCCAACATGGCCCGGCTACTGAGAGCGAGAAGTAGCCAGTGAGAGCCTTCGATCCCCTTGGCGCCCTCGAGGTACTGAGCGCGCACGAGATCGATTTCGTGCTGATCGGAGGACTGGCCGCACGGCTGCACGGATCTCCCACCGTGACCGACGACCTGGACATCTGTCACTCGGCGGAACGCGACAATCTCGAACGGCTGGCCGAGGCTCTGCGGCAGATGGAGGCCAAGCTTCGCGTCGCGCCCGCAGATGTCCCGTTTCCTCTTGATGCAAGGACGCTGGCGGCTGGAGCCAACTTCACTTTCTCCACCAATTACGGGCCGCTGGACTGCATGGCACTTCCGGCGGGAGTCAACGGATACGACGAGCTGAGCCGCACAGCCGACAGGATGAGGTTCGACGATCTGGAGGTCCTCGTGGCGTCGATAGACGACTTGATCCTGATGAAGCGGGCGGCGGGACGGCCTCAGGACCTCAAGGAGCTGGAGATCCTTGGCGCGTTGAAGGAGGAACTCGAGCGCGGCAACGGCTAGGTGGGCTCGAAGTCGAGCGAGCAGGAGTTGATGCAGTAGCGCTTGCCTGTGGGACGCGGGCCGTCGTCGAAAACGTGGCCGAGGTGTCCCCCGCACCGCTTGCAGACGACCTCGACCCGATGCATGCCGTGGCTGTCGTCGTCCCGCAGCTCCACGTTCTCCGCAACCATGGGGTCGGTGAAGCTCGGCCACCCGGTGCCGGAATCGAACTTCGTGTCGGAGGAGAACAGCTCGGCTCCGCAAGCGGCGCAGCGGTAGATGCCGTCGTCGTGGTTGTGGACGTACTTGCCGGTGAACGGAGCCTCCGTTCCCTTGCGGCGCAGCACCTCGTACTGCTCGGGCGTGAGCTCCTCCCGCCACTGCTCCTCGGTCTTGGTCACGGTCTCTTCCATAGCGCCTCCTTCCGCGCGCGAGCCTAAGCTCTGGGGATGCGGTTCGGCCACGCGATAGCCCCCGACGGTGCACCGAACCTGTTCGGGGAGAAGGACGGTCGCCGAGTGGAGCTCGGCGTAGTCATGAACGATGCCCCGGGGACCCTGGATGACCTCTTGACCGACCCAGACGGACCGGCGCGAGCGACCGAATCTTTGGAGCGGGCCTTCGAACAGGGGAAGGGCGAACCGTTATCTGAGGAAGAGAGGCTCCTTCCCCCGGTGCTGAGGCCGGGCAAGATCGCGGCCATTGGGCTCAACTACTTCGACCACTGTCGTGAGCTGGGACTCGAGCCTCCGACGGAACCGGTGGTCTTTGCCAAATTCAGCACGTCCCTACGCGGGCACGGCGACGATGTCGCATGGGATCCCGCAATCACGTCCGAGGTTGATTGGGAGGCGGAGCTCGGGGTCGTGATCGGCCGGCGCACCCACAACGCGGACGCAGTGGAGGCGGAGAGATCGATCTTCGGCTACACGGTCGTCAACGACGTCACCGCGCGGGACCTGCAGAGAACCGAGCAGCAATGGGTGAGGGCCAAGAGCCTCGACTCCTTCTGTCCGATCGGTCCGGTCGTCACCACCG
Source organism: Actinomycetota bacterium (assembly GCA_050694075.1). Taxonomy (GTDB): domain Bacteria; phylum Actinomycetota; class CADDZG01; order CADDZG01; family WHSQ01; genus JBOGWZ01. The sequence goes on from JBOGWZ010000049.1 coordinate 6,634, forward strand.
CAGACGAGATCGGTGATCCTCAAAGCCTCTCGGTAAGGTCGCGCGTAAACGGCGAGAAAATGCAGGACTCGTCCACGTCCGAGATGATCTTCGGAGTCGTCGAGCTCGTTTCCAGGCTGTCTCGCTCGTTCACCCTGGAGCCCGGAGACATCGTCGCCACCGGCACGCCGCGTGGCGTCGGCGCGTTCCGGAACCCGCCGATCTTCCTCGGCGATGGGGACGTGATGGAGATGGAGATCGAGGGCATAGGGACCCTGCGGAATAGCTGCCGGGTCATACGGAGCTGATCGCCCGATCTCAGCGGTCGTTCAGACGACCTCGATCAGCGCGTCGACGATCTCGTCGGGGGAGTCCCCCTTGACGAGGGTCTTGGATGCGCCGGCGCGGCGCAGGATCGCCCCGGTCGCATCGTCGTCGGCCGAGCTGAACCCGATCACCTTGATGTAGGGGTGGCGCTCCTTGATGCGCTGCGTCGCCTCGATGCCGTCCACGACCGGCAGCTTCACGTCGATGACGACCGCGTCCGGCGTCAACGACTCGATCACGGCCAGGCCCTCGGCGCCGTCGGAGGCCTCACCCACCACCCTGTGCACCGTGCGGTCCTCGATCAGTCTTCGCAGGGCGCGCCGGACATCGGTGTCGTCGTCGACGATGACGATCGTCCTGCCTTCACCCTTGCCGACCGGCTGCATCCCGAGGGCGAACAGGAGGAAGGCCCCTATGAACAAGGCGGCCACGATCACCGGCGCGACCTCGGCCAGCCGCAGCAGCGCTTCGCCCGGCATGGTGATTCCAGTATCCCCTGGCGTTGGGCAGCCTCCGGATCGTAAGCACAGGGAACTGAGGGAATGGGGTTGTCCTTTACCCTGTGCGGCGGTCATGCTTTCCACCGTTGCCGGACGAGATCGAGAGGAAGCGATGAACGGTCTACCCCGAAACCTGGCCCTTCCGTTGGTCGCCGCGCTGGCCGCCGTCGGTCTTCTGGCCGTCGCCTGCGGGGCGGACCAGGAGGAAGCACCCAGCACCCAGCCCGGCGAGCAAGCGTGCGCCAAGGAGAACCTGCCCCTCCACGAGGAGGGCCGGCTCACGATCGCCACCGACAAGCCGGCGTTCGAGCCGTGGTTCAAGGGAAACGATCCGACCAACGGCAGGGGCTTCGAAAGCGCCGTCGCCTACGCGGTCGCAGAGGAGATGGGATTCAGCGAAGACGAGGTCGACTGGGTCGTCGAGCCCTTCAACAAGTCCTATGCGCCGGGGCCGAAGGACTACGACTTCGACATCAATCAGATCTCGATAACGGAGAAGAGGGAGCAGGCGGTCGACTTCTCGATCGGCTACTACGACGCGAACCAGGCGCTCGTGGCGCTTCAGGACTCGCCGATCGCCCAGGTGACCTCTCTCGAGGACATCAAGAGCTACAAGCTG
>JBOGWZ010000050.1:0-8011 GCA_050694075.1 Actinomycetota bacterium
TCGCCATGCGCTGCACCGAGGAGGCCGGAACGACGGAGGATCAGGCGCTGCTGGAGACCGCCCGGGGGCTCCGGTGCACCACGTTCTTCGGCCGGTTCGGCCTCGGGGATGACGGTCGACAGGAGGACCACGAGATCCTCGTGGTCCAGTTCCAGGAGGGAATCAAGAGGATCGTGTGGCCGCCGTCACTGGCGGAGGCTTCCCCCATCCTCTGAAAGGGCACAGCCGGTCAAGTCGAGCAAGCCCCCCCGGGTGTTCCTCTCTTTCGCGTAGGTCCACAGGAGCCTAGCTGCCCTGCGCTGGGCTCAGAAACCATCTCCACGTCCTTGATCGGCGAAGTGTCGGGAGAGCGAGGACTTCGTTGCTCGTGGCCAGGACACGACTCTTCGGGTAAAGACCCACGGCACGAAACAGCTAGACCCCACTGTCGGAGCCCTTACCCTCTCCGACGGGACTTTCGCTTTGCGTGGCCACCCCCAGCTGGTCCTCGTCACCCCTCCCAGCCGCGCGGAATTTAGCCACAAATTAGCCACAAAAAGAGGCGGCTCCTCGGTCTGAGGAGCCGCCTCTTTGCCTTCTACCTGCGGTTTCGCTCGTTGCGCGGGCTGGATTTGAACCAGCGACCTCTGGGTTATGAGTCCTGCATTTCCAGGTCATCTCACGTATGTCCGCTGCTTACAGGTCATCTGAGGTTCCGCAAGATCCTCCCAGGTCAGCTCACTTGGGCAAAAGTTGGGCAAAAGTTGGGCGGATTGGCGGGCAAGACATACTCGTCCTTCCGGACGTACCCGGAATCGGGGCGAATCAGGAGTGGATCTGGCTCACGACTCCGGGCACCGATCCACGTGAAGGTGCTGGCGGCACTCCTCGTCGGTGAGCGGCCTGGTGACCTCCCGGCGGGCGATCTCGAGGAGATCGTCGATGTCGAGGGCCCAGATCCGAACGCCGTCGCACGAGCTCGCGGAGGCGAGCTTGCTGCCGTCCGGGCTGAATGCCACCTGCGATACGGCACATCCAGAGCTCGGCAGGACGAGCTGCGGCGCGCCCGTGTCTGCCTCGAACAGCCGAACCGTGCCATCGGCATTCGCTACGGCGACGCGCGATCCATCGGGAGCGAAGGCGATATCGGTGGCCCCTCCCGAGGGCCCCTGAAGGACGGTCACGCTCGCCCCGCTCTCCACATCCCTGATCTCCGCGAGTCCGGAACCACTCATCGCGATCCGGGAACCGCTGGGATCGAAGGCCAACCCGTATACCTCGTTGATCGAGGCGCCGACCTCCATGGTGAGGCCGACCTCCCCCCGCTCCCAGTCCCAGATCGTCACCCGGGTCTTCTCCGGGTCCTCCAAGGGGGCCGCCGTGGCCACCAGGCGTCCGTCGGGGCTGAACCGCGCCGCGCGGATGAACCCGTCGTCCTCGCGCAGGACGCGGACAACGCGGCCGACGCGATCAACGATCCTCGCCTGTCCGTCCCAGCTCACGGTGACCAGATGCTGCCCATCGGGGCTGAGGGCGACTTCCGTGACATCGAGGCGGTGCCGGATCGTGAAGAGCTCCTCCCCCGTCGCCAGATCCCACATCCTCGCGACCTCGCCGCCGAAGGGGGGGTCCACACCAGGAGAGCCCACCTTCCCGCCGACGGCGATCGACCCGCCGTCCGGGCTCACGTCGAATGATTGGAAGCGGAACTCGTCCGGTGCCGGTCCGATCATTCGAAGGTCACGCCCCGTCAGGATGTCCCAGATCGTCACCGCCGAGCCGTCACCGGGGCTGGTCACCACACGCCGCCCGTCGGGCATGAACTCCACCTGTGCTGCGAAAGAAGCAGGAAAGTTTGCCCACTCGGCGTCGCCGCTCGGTCCGAGGTCCCAGATCTGCACGGCTGAGATGCCCACGTCCCCGGCCATCACGCTGGTCCCGTCCGGCGAGAAGGCCACTCCATTGATGCCGCTCCTGGTCTCTTGAGCCGACAGCGACCACAGCTCCCGGACATCCGCCCCGATCTCCCACACCCTGGCGGTCCCGTCTGAACCGCCCGTGACCAGGCGAGAAGAATCCGGGCTCCAGGCCACGCTGAGGACCGATCCGGTGTGACCGAGCAGCGTGTGGCGGAGCCTTCCGGTTTCCGCATCCCAAACGCCAGCGGCGTCCCCACTGGTCGCGGCGACGTATCGGCCATCGGGACTCCAGGACACCCCTCCGTCGAGCCCGTTTACGCCGCTCAGTCTGAACGCTTCCCGGCCCGTCTCCACGTCGAACACGGCGCCGGCTTCGACCCATCCAATCCCCACGACGGCGAGCTGTTTCCCGTTGGGGCTGAGGGCGGTGCCGGACGCGCCCCGCACAGGCAGGGTCGAGACCACCCGATCCGTGGACAGGTCGAGGACCCGGACCTTGCCGTTCTTGAACCGCATGGAATCCAAGGCGGCGGCCACGAGCGACGCATCAGCGCTGAACGAAGGGCCCCAGGCACTGCCGTTCCCCGACAGGCTCGAGAGGAGCCGCCCAGTGGAGGGGTCCCACACCTTCAGCTCGCCGTCATCTCCGGTGGAGGCGAGCCTCGAGCCGTCCGGGCTGAACGCGACGTGGTTCACGTCGGGGTCATGGCCCTGGAAGGAAAGGACGCTCTCTCCCGTCTCGGAGTCCGTGATGTCGATCATGCCCGAGCCCTGTGGCCCCTCGGTCACGAAGACTCCCGTCGGGCTCCAGGCGAGGCCTCCTCCCAGCCCGGGCACCTTCAACTCGAGTCGTGACGCCACGACGGCGCGGTGGAGCGCCTCCTCCGCTTCCGGGAGGACCGTCCCGTCCGAGGAGCGTGTGGTCTCGACCGCCTCGCTGGCGAGCAGGACGCTTAGCTCGGCGTCGACCTCCAGGTTGGCCACGGCGGCCGCGGCCAGCTCCCTCGCGGTGGCGATCCGCGCCTCCCGCTCCGCGCGACGGCTCTGGTTTGTGGCAACGACGGTGAGCGATCCGGCGATGAGCGCCGCGGCCGCGAAGACGGCAACGAGGCCCCGCAGCCGACGAGCCGATCGCCGCTCGACCTGCGCCTCGCGCTCGCGCCGCCGCTCCTCCTCCTCCCGCTCCTGGTCGCGCTGATCCACGCTGGCCTTCAGGTACGCGCGCTGGGGTCGCCCGATGGCCAGGTCCGTGGCCCCGGCCCACGACTCGAGCTGCTCCAGTCGGGCACCTCGCACGAGGAAGCTGGGGTCGCGGTCGGAGCCTCGCCACTCAGCAGCCGCCCGGGCCAGCCCCCGCTCCTGACGGAGGTCCTCTCTGGCGTCGTCGATCCATGCTCGGAGCCGCCCCCAGGCGCTGAGCAGCGCCTCGTGGGCAATCTCCACGGTGGGTTCCCTGGTGGAGGGTTCCCGATCGAAGGTCAGGAGCCGGTGACGCCCGAAGGTGTTCACGACGACATCGATCGCCTCCTGTTCCACCTCCAGGGCGTCCAGCTCGCTCCCGGCGACGCGGCGCCGGGTGTCCTGCCTGCCCTCTCCCAGGGTGACCAACCGCAGGAACACCTGCTTGGTGGCCCGTCGGCCCTGCGGGTCAGTCGCCTCGTAGATGCGGTCGGCTCGCGCGGACAGGGCCCCCGCGATCCCTCCGATCTCCCGGTACGCGGCGAGGGTCACCCGATCGTCGTGCCGACGTTCGAACAGCTCCGTGAGCGCGTACTGGAGGAGCGGGAGAGCGCCGGGCTGATGGGCGACGTCGGCGATCATCTCCGCCACGAGGCCGGGCTCGGGCCGGACGCCGACGCCTTCGGCCGGCCCTCGGATCGCTTGCTCGAGCTCGTCCGGGGTGAGGGGAGGAACCGCCTCGGTCCGTTCAGCGAGCAGCTCGCCGAAACGTGGGTAGAGGAGGGGACGGTCGTAGAAGTCCGCCCTGAGGGTCACGATGACGCGGAGCCGGCTCTCGGGGTCGGCGGCCGCGACGCGAAGCGACTCGAGGAACAGTTCCCGCTCCCGCTCATCCGCGGTGAGCGTGAAGCCCTCCTCGAACTGGTCGACCACGAGCACGACCTCCGCCTCACCGGGGGCGACTAGATCGGCCGCCTCGAGCAGTCCCCGGGACCCTGAAACGAGCCGATCATGCAGGCGGGGCACCGGACGCACCGCGATCCGGAGGAGCGCGGCCTCCAGCTCCTCGATGGGGTGAGCCCCGGGGAACATCTCGGCGATGAAGGGATCCTCCGCGTTTCCCAACGCCCCGTCCCTGATCGCCGGAACAAGCCCCGCGCGGACGACCGATGACTTCCCGCCCCCGCTCGGGCCGACGACGGCCAGGAACCTGGACCCGGGCGCGGCCTCCGCCAGCTTGGCGACGAGGCGCCGGGTGAGCTCCCCCCGCCCGAAGAAGTCGTGGGCGTCGGCCTCGGTGAACGCCCGGAGGCCCTTGTAGGGGTTCCGCTCGTCGGCCCGGTGAGGAGCAGCGGTCGCGGTGGGTTCGAGGGCCCTGCGGGCCGCCACGGCGAGCGCCTCGGCCCCCGGTGCACCCGTCCCGGCCTCCGCCCTCTCGGCGAGCTCCGCGAAGGACGGTTCGTCCGGCAGCAACCGCTTGGCCAGGCCGGCCAGCGCCCGGACGTCCTCCGAGGGCTCCGGCCCGGGGCCGCCCCCGGTCAAGAAGTCCCCGAGATAGGCGTTGCCCTCCGGGTCGAAGAGGATGTTGGACGATCCAACGTTCCCGTGTGCGACCCCCTGGCGGTGTGCAAACGCGAGGGCCAGAGCGATCTGCTCGACGACGCGAAGGGCCCGGACCCGCTCCAGCGGCTCCCCTCTCTCCTCGAGGGCTCGCAGGCTCCCCCCGCGCAGGTACCGAGACACGACGTAAGCCCGACCGGGCTCCCGCCAGTAGTCGTAGATCGGGGCGATGTGCGGATGCTCCAGCGCGGCGGCCGCTTGGGCATCCGGTTCGAAGCGACGGACGAACGCCGGGCCGGCGGCGATGGCTTCGTGGAAGACCTTGACGGCCACGTCGCGTTCCACGTGGGGCTGGATCGCACGGAAGACGACCCCGGTGGGTCCGTCGTCGATCTTCTCCAGCAGCCGGTAGCCGCGGAGCGGCTCTCCCCGCAGTTCGAGTCCGGGATCTTGCTTCAGGATCCGTTCGTGAAGCCTCACGAGCTCGGGCGACGGATCGACGCCCAGCTCGTCGGCCAGGATCTCTCGCGCTCGCTGGAAGGCGTTGAGGGCCTCGGCCTGGCGCCCCTCTCGGTAGAAGGCCAGCATCAGCAGGCCCCAAAGCCCTTCCCTCCACGGGTGGCGTGCGAGCAGGGCCTCCAGTTCGCCGATCGCCCGGGCCTGAGCCCCGCTCGCCAGGAGCCCTTCGATCCTATCCTCCTGAGCCTCGAGTCGAAGCTCATCGAGCCGGGCGGCCTCCGCCAGCAGCGAGGGCTGGTCGGCGAGGCCGGCCAGCGCCGGTCCCCGCCACAGCGCCAGGGCGTCGTCGAGGGTGCCGACCGCGATGTTTGGGTCTGCCGGGAGGGCCTTCTTCGCGTCCCTCATGAGCGCGTCGAACCGGGTGGCGTCCAGCTCGGAGGACTCGAGCCTCAGGCGGTAGCCGGGTGCCTGGCTCTCGATCCGGTCGCGGCCGAGGGCCTTCCGGAGGTGCGAGACATAGGTCTGGATGATGTTCCGGGCCTTCTCCGGCGGCTCGTCGCCCCAGATCTCATCGACCAGCGTGTCGGCTGGCACCAGCTTGTTCGCCCGGAAGAGCAGATGCGCGAGGACCGCGCGCTGCTTCGGTCCGCCGAGGGGGATCGGGCCGCCCCCCACGTCCACCTCGAGCGGCCCGAGGACGCGGAACTGCATCCTGCCCCGGTACACGGGCCGCGCCGGCCGCGAGGGGAGGAGGGCTCGCATCCGCTCCGCGACATCGCTCTCCTCCGAAACGATCGCCAGGACCCGCACGGGATCTGAGAGCCCCTTGAGATGCAGCTCGCCGCGATCGAGGTACCGAACGCCCTCGACGGTGCGGGCCAGGTGAACCAGGCTCTGGCTGCCAAGGATCTCGCCCGGACCGGCCTCGCCGCACAGCCTCGCCGCGAGGTTCAGGGCCCCACCCCGGTACCCCCCCTCGACCGGCACCGCCTCACCTGCATCCAGCCCGATCCCCACGGGCAGCGGGAGATCCGGGGCCGCCGTCGTTGCCTCGAGAAGGAGGGCCTGTAGCTCGACCGCCGCCCTGATCGCTTGACGGGGGGAACGGAACACCGCCAGAGCTTCGTCTCCCCGCAGCTCGATCACGGAGCCGTCCCGAGCCTCCACGTGCTCCCGAACGATGTCGGCGAACCTCGCCGCGAGCCTAGCGGCCGCCTCATCGCCGCGCTCTTGGGTGAACACGGTGTATCCGCGAACGTCCGCGATCAGGAATGCCCTGATCTCCTCGGCCGTCTCGTCAGGAGCCGAGCTCGGTTCCGCGTCGCGGACACGCGTCCGGCCCGATCCTTGGGAAGCCTGCACCCTCGGCCCCATACGGCCGAGTATCGACCCCCGGGTTCCCGGGCGCCAGACCCCGGCGTCGTGCTGTCGGTTGGTCACGGGCTCAGCCTGGAATGAGGCGCTTGAGAACGGCTTGAAAAAGGCTTCCAGCCGTTCTCAAGTCTCCTCCGCCACCCTCGCACCGTGGTCCCCATGGAGGCGGCTCGAAAGGTGGCCTCACCTCATGGGCGGACTGGGAGGAGGTTTGATATGTCGACACAGAAGGTCAAGCGCGATCCCGGATCGGTGGATCGGCAGCCGGCGCCTCGGCTGCGCCCCGGAGTGGGGAGGAAGGCCCGAGCGTTCGCCGTGGCGGCGGCGATCGGCCTGGTGGCTGCGGCGTGTACACCCGGAACGCGAGATGGACAGATGGCGACGGCGCCTGCCGACCAGCCACCGGCGGCCGAGCTGGCCACGCACCCCCACTTCCTCGACCTCGAAACGGGCGAGGCGACGCTGCTTCCGGAGAGCCTGGAGGGCGGCGAGAGTTACGTGGCGTCCCCCGACGGCACGAGGGTCGCCTTCGTCGGAAGTGGCACCGGGGGCGTCATCAAGATCGCGAACATCGATGGAACCGGTGTGCGTACACTCCCGTCGCCGCCGGAAGGGTTCGTCGATCAGCAACCCCGGTGGTCGCCGGACGGCACCAGGATCGTCTACCAGGAGCGATTCGATGACGACGACGACGTCGGAAACCTCTTCGTCTACGACCTCTCCACAGGTGAAAAGACGCAGATCACCGATCTCGGGAACAGGCGATTCTGGCACTACGATCTGTGGCCGAGCTTCTCTACGACCACCGTCCCTCCGGATCCCGAAACGGTCATCTTCCACATGGCCCGGACCTCGGGCGAGACCGGGACGGCGGACGTCTGGGGGGTCCCGGCGACCGGGGGCGAGCCCAGGCGAAGCCTGGAGAACGCCTGGTACGCCACGACCAACCACTCCGCGACGAAGGACATAGAGGCCTACCTATTCCTCCTGCCTTCGCCGGACCTTTCGTCACGCAGCATCATGGCCGGACACCCGTGCTGTCCGAATATGCGGCAGACGCTCGTGGAGGCGAACGAGTCGATCTGGTGGCCGACCATGTCCCCCGACCGGGACAGCATCGCTTACCAGGACGGTGAGTCGATTTACGTCCTCGACATCTCCACGGGTGAGGTCTCGGAGGTGGGAATTGGGGGCACCGCCGAGTGGCTCGACAACGACACGCTCATCGTGGCGCCCTGAGGTGAAACAAGCCCAGCGCAACCTTCACGGTAGCGGGTCTGGGATGTGGAAGCCCCGGCGCGAGCGCAGGCGCGTCGCAACGGACCCGCCGGTCGGAAGGGAGGAACGATGAAACGAAAGGGCAGAGGCCGAAGGTACGCCGGGGCTGCGATCGTGAGCCTCATGGCGATGCTCGGGGCGGTCGGGGTTCCCGCGGCGCAGCAGGTGGGGGCGGTGACCACCGAATCGTCGGCCATGGTGGTCGAGTGGAACGGCAACGCCCAGGCGGCCATCATCGGCAGGGCTGGGCAGGGACCGACCGT
>JBOGWZ010000051.1:0-7861 GCA_050694075.1 Actinomycetota bacterium
CTCCTCGCTCGACGCTCTGATCGAGCGTCCGAGCCTCAAGAGGGCGGCGGACGCGATCAGCGGCGCGGCGAGTGGTGCACTTTTCGCTTACCGATCCTGGTGCAGTATTGGGCGCCCGGCATCAACCGATATTGCCTCCATCCACGGAAATAGTCGAGATCCGGCGTGCGCCTGAAGAGCGCCTCATCAAGATTTCTTGACTCAAGAGGCTGACTGTCCCCCATAACGACCGCAGTCGGTTCCCGAGGCGCCTGGGCCCTTCAGTCGCGAGCGCGATTCGATCCGGGCTCGCAAGCGTCTACCAAGCAAGCCATAGCAGTCGCCTCCAAAGCGGAAGCTTCCCATCATGCTGTGCCCGCGGCGCATTCTCGCGCAGCTCTGCATTTAGCTCGTCAAAGCCGTCCATTTTGCTCGTGATGACAAAGCTAGCGTCCATCGTAGCTATCCGTACAATCGTTACAAATCCTTCCATGGTTGATTTCTTCATCTCCTGGATCTCCTCGACAGCGCCCCATGAGACCAGAATCTCACGTCGAAAATATCGCGATACTTTGATTCCGGTGCGTGACATCATGACACGTTCTGCCACGGACAGAGCTGAGGTTCCAGTAGCCACAAGAAACGAGACTCCGACGACACCTATGCCAAGAGCAGGCCACGTGCCTCCAGTTGCTCCAGCGACTCCAACCAAGAGAGCGACTATGATAAGGAACGTCGCATACCCGACGACGATCCGCCACAGATAGCCAGGGGGGTGAGCAAACGTCTTCACCTCTTCGGTGAGTGGCTTAGTAACCACTTTCGATGCCAATTAGGGCCCCGGTTATCGCGATGCTCGCGGTCGGCGTAAGCGTGCCAATGCCACCGACTACTTCAGCTTGCCAAGTTCCATATGCCGGGCGAGTCTGAGAGACGATTACGCGTCCGAACCCAGCACCAAACCCTCCCGCAACAACCGATCCAACGATCGCGGATCGATTGATGTCACACGAGGTCTTTCGCCCGCTCAGTGCACAGCTAACGAATTGAGCCAGTGCATCGAACGCTCCTCCGATGACTGCGCCGGCCGGGATGCCGCCCCAAGGGAAGGCGGCAAACGCAGCGCCTCCAGCGGCTCCCGCGATGGCTGCGACAGCAATGTCACTAATGCCTCCACCTTGGCTAGCTGCGCCAACGCCTCCGGAAACGGCTCCGATGACGGCGCCGACTACTATTGCAGGCGGACCGCCGGTATATCCGAATGGATCCCGTAGATTGGTCGGATCGTTACCGACATAGGCGTAAGAGTTCGGATGTCCGGTTGACAGCCCTAACGCGTCTTCACTAACGAATCGGTGCAGGCCAGGCGCGTAATACCGCGCACGGTAGTGGTATAGCTCGCTGCTGTCGTTCTCTCGACCGGTGAACTGGAAGCTATTGCCGTCGGATGCTCCGCTCGGCGTCGTCCTTCCGAAGGGCTCGTATGTGTATTGCGTTTGGCTGCCACCAGCCGAGTCGGTCAGCGCGATCGTGCTTCCAAGCACGTCCGTGAGGAATGCACGTGTCCCGGCCGAGTCGGTGCGGCTGAAGACCTCGTCTACGCCGAGGCCGGTCAGTAGGTTCGCGCTGGGAGAGCCGGCGGAGAGCTCTTGAACGATGTTGGCGCCGTCGTAGAGGAAGTCGGTCGTCAGGCCGCCGAGCGTCTTTCGGGTGCGGCGTCCTAAGGCGTCGTATTGGAAGCTGGCGCTCGCGCCACCTGCGATTGAGGCGAGTTCGTTGCGGGCGTTCCAGGTGTAGGTGTTGGAGCCATCGTTGGTGAGATTTCCGTTGGCGTCGAAGGCGAGGGTCGCCCCGCCCCAGCTGGTGAGTTGGTTGGCGGCGTCGTAGGTCGCGGAGGAGATCGCCTGGGGAAGTCCGGTGCGTCCGTAGGTGCCGCTAACCTGGGTGCGGCGTCCTGCCGCGTCGTACGCGTAGGCGAGATCGCCCAGAGTGGTCGAGGCCAGTTTGTAGGTGAGCGCGGTCAGGTGGGAGGCGTCGTCGTAGCCGTAGTCGACTGTGACGCCGTTCGGGAGCGTGAGCTGGGTGCGGCGGTTCGCGTTGTCGTACGCGAAGGCGACGGTCGAGCTCCCTTTGCTGATCTGGGTGAGGCGGCTGGCGTCGTCGTAGCTGTAGGAGGTCTGGGGCTCGCCGGAAACGGTCATGTTGGTTCGGCGTCCGTCGTCATCCCAGGCGTAGCTGACCGTGCCTTGCGGCGTCGTTTCGGAGGTGAGTCGGTCGAGGTCGTCGTAGGCGCGGGTGATCGTGCCTGCGAGGGAGTCGACGGCGCTGGTGAGCCGGTTGCCGTTGTCGTAGGCGTAGGTGATCGTGCTTTCGTAGTCGAGGTTGGGCTCGGTTCCCGTCGTGCCGAAGCCGGCGAACGTTCTCCGGTTGAGCGGGTCGTACTGGAAGGTCGTCACCTTCCCGCGCCGGTCGGTCGAGTTGGTCGCGTTTCCTTTCGCGTCGTACTCGAACGTTTCCGTTCGCAGCAGCGGATCTTGGCGGCTCTCGAGCCGGTCCATGTTGTCGTAGGCGTATGTCGTCGTGTTCGAGCGGGCGTCCGTGACCGTGAGGACGTTCCCGTTTCCGTCGTACGTGAACGACGTCTGGTTCCCGAGCGGGTCGGTCGCCTTCGTCAGCGTGTCGAGCGCTCCGTACTCGAGGTGTATCGTGTCCCCGAGGGAGTCGCTGGCGCTCAGGAACCGTCCGCCGCCGTCGACGAAGCGGCTTGTCGTCTCGCCGAGCGGGTTCGTGACCGCCGTGAGGTCGCCGAGCTCGTAGGCGAACGTGGTCGTTTCGGAGAGCGGGTTCGTGACGGTGAGGGGCTGGCCGGCGGGGTTGTAGGTGAGCGTCGTCTGCTTCCCGCGGGCGTCGGTGATCGTGGTCAGGCGGCCCTTGCTGTCGTAGGCGAAGGAGGTGGGCGGTGTGGCGGGGGGATCGACGCTGGCGAGCTGGTTGAAGGCCGGCTCGTAGGTGAAGGACGTCGTGACGGCCTGGGCGGTATCCGCGAGGCGCGTGATGGCGGTGATGTTGCCCTTGCTGTCATAGGTGTATTCCGTTTTGCGCTGGCGCGGGTCCGTCGCGGCGAGGAGGAGGTTCGTCCCGGTTTGGCGCTCGTAGGTGTAGGTTTGCGCCTCCGGCTGTCCGAGCGCGAGCGTCTCGCTGGTTGGAAAGCCGGCGGGGTTGAAGACGACGCGGCGGATGGTGCCGCGCGGGTCGGTGACTTCGGTTTGGGTGACGTTGCCGTTGCCGGCGAGCGTGTAGGCGAATTGGTAGGTTGTTCCGTCCGCCTGTGTTTGCTTCGTGACGCGGTCGTTGGCGTCGTACTCGTTCGTGAGGTAGGTGATGCCGCGAGCGTCCTTGATCGTGGTCATGCGGTTGGAGGCGTCGTAGCCGTACTCGATAATGCCGCCGGCCGGATTGGTGACTTTCCAGAGGCGCCCGCTCGCGTCGTAGCTGTAGTCGACGGTGCGCCCGATGTTGTCTTGGATCTGGCTGATCCGGTTCTGGACGTCGTAGCTGAAGTCGAGCCAGCGGCCGCTGGGGGAGGTGATCTTGGTGATTCGTCGCGTGGAGTCGCGGGTGATCTCGAGACGGTTTCCGTACCGGTCCCTGATCCCCGAGAGGACAACCACTTCGGGAGTCCAGTCGACGAAGAACTCGAGCACCGTGCCGTCCTTGAGCGTGATGTCCCAGCCGCCCCGGCTCGCGTTCCAGGTGAGGACGGAGTTGTAGAAGGCGGTCGGGCTCTCGGTGTGTTCCATCACCGCGTCCGTGTGGCCGGTGCCGGCGGAGGTGCGGACGTAGTGCACCTTGGCACCGCCCGCCGTCACGAGGTCGGCGTAGCTGTAGGCCGTTCGGTCGCCGACGAGGATGAGCTCGTAGTTGTGGCTCGCCCCGATCCCGAAGGGCCGCGAGGCCGAGTCCGCCGGCCGGTAGCTGCGCGTGAACGTGATCGGGATAGGGCCGGGGAGCGCCATGTCGGTGCGCGACTCGACGAACATGCCGGTCGAGAGGCTGACAGGGTCGCCGTCGACGAGGTCCCAGAGCTTGCGCAGCCAGTCGGGGACGTCTCCTAGCTTGCCGATGAAAGCGCAGGTGAGCCGGTCGATGGTGACGCCCGGGTCGGGGACGACCTGCTTGCCGTCGGGCGTGACCGTGCCCTTGCCGTAGACGAACCAGCCCTTCTCCATCGGCTCGTAACTGAAGAAGTCCACTCGCTCGCCTGCCTTCCAACCGGCCGTGTTCGGGTAGACGATGGAGATTCCGGGCCCTTCGACCGTGCTGGCGCCCGGCTGGAGCGTGAAATAGACGGGCGGCTGCACCCCCACCGGGAGCGGGAAGGGGGGCCGATCGATCGGGATCGGCGTGATGCTGATCTCCGTGACCGGCTCCCCGTGCATGTCGCGGATGACCGTCCCCGCGGGGATGTGAACCTCGAGGCCGCGAATGCGAGGGTTCGTGACGACGACCTCGGTCGTCGTCGGGGAGGGGATGGTGACGGCGTGCTGGTCGTCTTGCCTGGGAATCCAGATCGTGTAGGAGAGCACGTTCGTCTCTCCTTCGACCACGTCGATGGCGACGCAGAAGAGCCCGTACGTGCGCCCGGGCCGGTTCGCCGTGTGGCCGTTGATCTCCAGGACCTGGCGGCCCGCGGGGACGTCGGAGAGCAGGAACTGGCCGGCGTCGTCGGTCTCCGCCCTGCGCTTCCCGATCGCCACCTCAGCGCCCACTAGGGGACGCCCGTTGAGGCGAAGCACCTGCCCGGAGACCGCCGTGACGCCCGCCTCGGCTTGGAGCGGCTGGAGCGAGCGGATGATCGACTCTTCGCGGTAGGCGCGCCAGTCGCCTTTGAAGTTACGTCGCTCTGGAATCCACTCCTCCCGCCCGGCGTTCGTCTTGCCGGGCGCCGTCGCGCGCTCGCGGGCCGGCACGTCATCCGCCCGGTGGCCTTCGGACCGGGGGGCGCTTCCGTGCGAGCCGGGGGTGGTTCTCGCTCGCCTAAGGCTCGGCTTCAAGCCGGGGGAAGAGGCTGCGGACGCAGTCCTGGTTTCCCTCGGCGCTTGCGCGGTCGTCGTCGCGAAAGCGCTCGTGGTCTCGGGCCCGGAGGCGAACGCCAGCAGGCTGCCGCCGCCTTCGGAGAGGGTGAGCGTCATCTCCCCCGTGCGCGCTTCCTGCGGGTCGATGAAGATCGAGTACGTGCCCGTGACGGGCAGGTTCGCGCTGAGGGTGTCGCCGCTCGTCGTCACGCACGTGTCCGAGGCGAGCGTGGAGCCGTCTGGCTTTTTGATGGAGACCTTGCTGCCACAGCTGGACGCGCTCCCGATGGTCACGTTCGTGAGGGCGAGCTCGGCTGCCTGGCCGGAGGTTCCGGCGAAGGTGAGCGTGCCGTTCTGACCGGGCGTCGTCACCTGCGCGCTCACCGAGGGCCCCCCGATCGTGATCGTCCCGCTCACGTCGGGCGGGACGTCGTAGAGGGTGAGCGTCAGGGAGCCTGTATAGGCGTCCTTGGGGTCGACCAGGATCGTGTACGTCCCATTTGCCGCGAGCGTCCTCGTGTCGAAGAAGGGCAGGTTGGAAGGCTGGACGCAGGTGCTCGAGGCAAGCGTGGAGCTGTCCGGCTTGAGGATCTTGACCGTAGCCGTGCAGCTGGCGCCCGAGCCGATCGTGTCGTTCGAGAGCTTCAGGCTCACCCGCTGGTCGAGGGCGCCCGCGAAGGTGAGCGTCCCGTTCTGGCCGGGCGTGGAGAGCGTGACCGTCTGGGCGGCGCCGCCCGGGGTGATCGTCCCCGTCGTGTCCGCCGGCACGTCGTAGAGGGTGAGCGTCAGCGAGCCTGTGTTTCCGTCCTTGGGATCGACGAGGATCCTGTACGTGCCCGTCGCGGGCAGCGTCTCCGCGTCGAAGAAGGGCGGGCTTGCCGGTATCACCGGTTCGGAGACGAGCGTGGAGCCGTCCGGCTGCAGGATCGCCACGGTGGCCGTCGAGGCGAAGCCCGACCCGATCGTATCGTTCGAGAGCTTCATGCTCACCCGCTGCCCGGCCGCGCCCTCGAAGCTGAGAGTCCCGTTCTGGCCCGGGGTGGAGAGCGTGACCGTCTGGGCGGCCCCGTCCGGGGTGATCGTGCCCGTCGGATCCGGGGGCACGTCGTAGAGAGTGAGCGTCAGCGAGCCTGTGAATGAGGCTTCCGGGTCGACCAGGATCTGGTAGGTGCCCGCGGCGGGGAGCGTCATCGGCTCGACGAAGCCGCCGCCGGAGGAGCTGACGCAGCCGTCCGAGCCGAGGGCGCCGCCGTCCGGCCCGAAGACGTACACCTCCACGCCGCATGTCCCGAAGGTGACGTTCGTCATCCGGAGGCTCACCCGCTGCCCGGCCGCGCCGTCGAAGACGACGAGCCCGACCTTGTTCGCCGATCCGATCGTGACCGCCTTGCTCTCCCCGATCGCCATCCGGCTGGTAACAAGCACGTCCGCTGCCGTGTACGGAGAAGGCGGGACGAAGAAGTCCTCGCTCGAGACCGCCTTCCCGGCCGGGGTTGCCACCATGACCCGTCCGGAGGTCGCTCCCGACGCCACCATAGTGTCGATGCTCGTCGCGCTCGCCGAGTTCACCCTCGCCCGCATGAGGTTGAAGGCCACGTTGTTCTGCGTGCCCTCCGTCTGGAAGTTCGTGCCGCTCACCGTGACGGCCGTTCCGGCCGTGCCGACCGTTGGCGTGAAGCTCACGATCGTCGGCTCCGGCGGGGCGGTAAGGGTGAAGGCTGAGCTGCTTGTCGAAGAACCAGTCGGGGTCTGGACGAAGATCGCCCCCGATGTTGCGCCCAACGGGGACCGTGACAACGAGCTTCGTTGTCGTCGCCGAGTTCACCGTCGCGGCCGTGCCATTGAACTCGACCGCGTTTTGGTTTGGAGTCGTGCTGAAGCCCGTGCCGTGGATAGCGACGGTCTTCCCGACCGGGCCGCGTTTCGGCGAGAACTCGATCACCGACACGGAGGACGTGCTCTGGCGCGAGATCGAGAGGATGTTTCCGACCGCGTCATAATCGTAGATGGCGGTATCGCTTCCGGGATCCGAGACCGCGACCAACCTGCCCGCCTCGTCGTAGATGTAAGTGATGGTCGTCGCGCTCGCCGACGCGGCAAGGAAGAGCTGAGCGACCAGCATTACGGCGCCAACAACCACTGAGCGCCGAAGCGTGAGCAAGAGCCAACGGCTCGGCAGGCGCACAGGGCGCGCACGGCATAAGTGGACAGGCAGAAACACCCTCAGAGCCCCCTCTGGTCGCGAAGCACTTGCCGAGGATCGCGACCGCAGTGACGGACCCCGGGATTCAGCTTCCTATAGGAAGCACAGGCGGACGCTCTTTTCAAGAGGTCCGACGCACCTCCAGCCGGAAAATCCCCCTTTCGGGGGATCGCTGGGCGATGTCCCTCGACCAGGCGAGCGCGGCGAGTGGCCGACGCGAAGCGGCCTAGCTTGCTGCGACGTTTCTTCAGACGATCTGCGCTTTAGTAGGAACGGCTTGCGGGCAAGCGACGGCGGGCTAGAGTCGCAACGTCACCCTGTCGCAGCCGTCCTGAGCGAGGCCCCGTGTTATGACGCGCCGACGCTTCGCGGAGCGGGAACCAAGCTTGGGCCTCGTCGTCTCAGAGAGAACAGACAGCGGCTTGGTGGTGCGCCAGTTGTGCGCCAGTGACGCACGAAACCGGTGGACGTCAGGAGATGACGCGCGCAGTCCAATACTGCACCGGGATCTGTAATCGAAAGGTGCGCCACTCGCGGCGTTGCTGATCGCGTCCGCCTCGTCTTCGAGGCTCGCTCGGTCGGTGTTGTCGAGCGAGAGGTGCGG
>JBOGWZ010000052.1:0-7801 GCA_050694075.1 Actinomycetota bacterium
AGGGGTCCAGACCCCCCTGGAGCTCGGGCAGCGGCTCCTTCGGCCGCTCGGGCACCTTGAAGCGAGCCAAGGTCAGGTGCGGCGTGAAGTCCCGGGCCTCCGGGGCGTATCCGAGCGGATCGAACACAAGCTCGAGGTCCGCCGCCAGGCCGGTCAGCAGGGAGCCGGGGTCCTCGAGACCGACCCACAGCACCCGGACGCGCCGCTCGCTCGGGAACGCCCCCAGGCCCGTGACCGACACGTCCGAGGGGGCATGGCTGCGCGCCACTATGTCGATCGCTTCCCTTATGGCTTCGAGCCGGTCGGAGGGAGTCCACCCGAGGAACTTGAGGGTCACGTGCTGGTTCTCCACCGGGACCCACCGAGCGCGCGACCATCTCTTCTTCAGAGGCGCCACCTCGTCGTCGACGCGATCCCTCACCGCGTCGGGCACGGAGATCGCGACGAACAGCCGAAGCTTTTCGACGTCGTTCACAGCGAATCCTCGAGCAGGCGTCGCCCCAGGTCGATGGCCGCGGTGACGGCGATCGCCCGGACGTGGTCGCGGTCCCCGTAACCCCTCACCCGACGCACTTCGGTCCGGCCCCCGAAGTGTGCGGCGACGAAGATCGTCCCCACCGGAATACTCTGCTGCTGATCGGGACCGGCGACGCCCGTGGCGGAGATCCCGAGCTCCGAGCCGAAGCGGTCGGCCGCAACCTCGGCAAGGGCCGCTGCAGCGTCCTCGCTGACCGGGCCCGGACCGTCGAGGAGAGCCGCGTCGAGCCCGGCCACGTTGCCTTTGGCGTCTGTTGCATAGACGACGAGCGCGCCCTTGAAAAAGGCGCTCGCTCCCGGGATGGCGGTGAACTCCGCACCGATGAGACCCCCCGTGAGCGACTCCGCCGTCGCGACCGTCAGTCCACGCTCACGCAGCATCGCCCCTAATGCAGCCGCGAGCGAGACGTAGTGCCCCGGCACCGCGGCGGGGCCGAGTCGCCCTCTTATCTCCTCCTCAACCGGCTCGACGAGCGCAGACGCTTCGGCTTCGGTGGGAGCCTTGGCCGTCAGTCGCACCCGCACCTGCCCCCTCCCCGCGAGGTAAGCGATCGTGGGATTCGACTGCGACGCCACGATGTCGGAGATGAGTTCCTGCGTGGCAGACTCGCCGAGGCCGACCACGATGACTTCCCGGCTCACGATCGCGGCCTGGCCGGCCCGGGCCCGGAGCAGCGGGATCACTTCTTTCGCAAGCATCGCCTCCATTTCCCACGGGACCCCCGGCAACGCGATCACGAGCGTGCCCTCGTGCTCGACGTAGAAGCCAGGAGCGGTGCCCTCGGGAGCGATCGCCACCGCGCCCCCCGGAAGGTCGGCCTGCTTCAGGTTCTCCTCCGGCATCGCTCGCCCCAGTCGCTCGAAGACTCCCCTTATCACCCCCTCCAGCCGCGCCTCGCGCACAAGCGGGCGATCGAGCGCAGCCGCGACCGCCTCCCGGGTGAGGTCGTCGGGCGTCGGCCCGAGCCCCCCGGTAACGATCACCGCGTCCGATCGCTCGAGGGAGCTCTTCAGCGTGGTAACGATCCGATCGAGGTTGTCCCCCACCGCGGCGTGGAAGTAGACGTCGACCCCGATCGTCGCGAGTGCAGCCGAGATGCGCTGGGCGTTCGTATTAGCTATTTGCCCCAGCAGCAGCTCGGTCCCCACTCCGACGATCTCGGCCTTCAGACCACCGCCTCCTCCTCGGACCTGTGCAGGAAGTACTCGGCCCCCGACCACATCGTCCACGCGATCGCTGCACCGACCCACAACCAGTGGCCTGCGTTGCGCGCGCCCCATGGCAGGAGCCACCAGCTGACCATGCCCACCTGTATGACCGTCTTGAGCTTGGCAGCCCGGGACGCCGGAAGCGCCCTTCCTCGACGAACTATCTGGATTCGCAGCCACTGCACCGCGATCTCTCGCGCCGCGATGACCAGAGCTGCCCACAGCGGGAAGTCGCGCGTCGTGACGAGCGCGACGAGCGCGGCCCCCACGAGCAGCTTGTCGGCCAGCGGGTCCAGGAACTGACCGAGGCGCGACACGAGATCACCGCGGCGCGCCAGATAACCGTCGAGCGAGTCTGAGATCGAGGCGACCGCGAATGTGGCGAACGCGCCCACGGCCGCCGAACCGGAGTCACCGTAGGCGAGCACCAGGAACACCGGCACGAGCGCGATGCGCCCGACCGTTATCCAGTTGGGCAGGTTCATCGGGAGCCGAGCGTATCCGCGGAAGTCAAACGGCGGCGTGACCGTACAGGTCGGCGCCGTTGCTCTCCTGGATCACAACCTCGACGTAGTCACCCACTTTCCTCGGGCGCGTCGAGGCGAACATGATCTCTCCATCGACCTCCGGGGCCTCGCGCTGCGAGCGTCCGGCCCACAGCTCCTCGTCGAGGTCGTAGCGGTCCACGAGAACCTCGAGCCGGCTGCCGACGAAAGAGGCGGCGCGCCGGCCCATCGCGGCGTCCGCGGCCGCGGCCACGCGCTGCGCGCGCTCCCGAGCGACCTCCGCCGGCACCTGATGATCCATCACCTCCGACCTGGTCCCGTCTTCGCGCGAGTACGTGAACACGCCGATCCAGTCCGCATCCGCATCCGACACGAAAGCCTCCACCTCGTCGGCGTCCTCGTCGCTCTCGCCGGGGAAGCCGAGGATGAACGTCGTTCTGATCCCCGCCATCGGATCGAGTGCCCGTATGCGGGCGATCATCGCCTCGAAGCGAGCCGCGTCTCCCCACCGACCCATGCGCTTCAGGACGCCCCGGCAGACGTGTTGCAACGAGAGGTCGAAGTAGGACACCACCACCTCGGACGAGGCGATCGCCTCGATCAGGGCCTCGGTGACCCCCTGCGGATGGAGATACATCAGGCGAACGCGCCGCAGCCCGTGGATGCCCTCCAGGCGCCCGAGCAGCGACGCCAGGTCGCCCTCGCCGGTGTCCCGCCCCCACATGACCGAGTCCTGGCTCACCAGGGAGAGCTCCGACACGCCCAGATCGACCAGGCGACGCGCTTCCTCTTCGATCACACCGGCGGGTCGCGAGACGAACTTCCCACGCATCAGCGGTATCGCGCAGAAGGCGCAGCCGCGGTCACAGCCCTCGGCGATCTTCAAGTACGACCACGGCGCTCGTCCGAACCGAAGACGGGGGCTCGCGGCCATCGACGCGTCCCACCACGCCGGGTCGAAGCGAGTCCCGGGATCGCCGTGGACCCGCTGCGCGAGCGTTCCCTCCGCGACATCGGTGACGATCTGCGCGACGCGCGGATACGCCGCGAAATCCAATAGGGCGTCGACTTCCGGGATGGCGGCGGCGAGCTCATCGGCGCTCCGCGCGACCAGACATCCCGCGAGCACGAGCCCCTTAAGACCATCGGTTCGCTTGAGCTCGGCGAGCTCGAGCGTCTCCTCGATCGTCTCGCGGCGTGCGGGATCGATGAACCCGCACGTATTGACAAGCACTACCTCGGCGGCCTCCGGCTCCGCGACGACATCGTGTCCCCCCGCCGCCAGCAGGCCCGCGAGACCCTCGGAATCCACCGCGTTCTTGGGACAGCCCAGAGTTACGAAGCAAACGCGGGACATCGGCTATAGCTGCAGACCGTTGACGTCCTCGGGCAGGTGAAGGACGAAGCGGCCCGGTTCCTCAGATGGCGCACCGAGATTGACGTCGTTAACGATCAATTCCACGCCCGGCGGGTAGCCGAATATGAGCGTCATCTCCTGTGTGGCGAACAGCGTCGTGCTCTGTCCAACTTCAAGGGTTCCGTTCTCTAATACGTCTCCGTTTTCATCGGTTGCATACACCCAGCATCTCGCTTCGGACGCAACGATCCTCACGTCGATCCCCTCGTCGAACGCGATCTCCGCAGGGCTGCTCGTGGCGGTCGGAGTGGGACTGACCGTGGGACTCGCCTCCTGGCTCGGAGAGGGTGAGCCTCCGTCCAGCGCGACGCCGCGACGTGGTTCGTTTCCGGGTCCGGACAGGACGCCGACGAAAGCGAGAAGTGCCAGCAACCCCGTAGCGAAGACCGCCGCGAGTCCCCAGCTCGAGAACTTCTTGCGTTCCTTGGGGGCCTTCTGGGCGCGTCGCTCCAACGCGACGATCGACGCAGTGTCGAGCCGTCCGGTGCCGAAGCGTCGGTCGAACTCCTCCGTCAACGGCTCGGGGTTCACCCGCAGGTAGCGCGCGTACGTGCGGAGGAAGCCGCGCACGTAGGCGGGCGCGAGGAAATCAAACTCGTCGGACTCCATCCGCATGAGGAAGTCCGCCTTGATCCTGGTCTCTTCCGCCGCCCTTTCGATGCTCACTCGACGACGACGTCGAGCGGTTCGCAGGTACGCGCCCATGCTGGAAGGCTGCGTCACGCGCTATCCCATCTTCAGTGGTTCCGGCGGCCTGGCAATCCCGATTATAGGAAGGCAGGCGTAGCTACTGAACAGGGCGGAAGGTCAATCCGCTGCGCCGACTCGGTCGTCGAGCTCCTCAGCGGTCATCAGAACGTCTCGCGGCTTCGACCCCTGAGAGGGGCCGACGATCCCACGCTGTTCGAGCAGGTCCATCAGCCGGCCGGCCCGAGCGAAGCCGACCTTCAGCTTGCGCTGCAACATCGATGTCGACCCCAATTGCGAGCGGACGACGAGCTCGAGCGCCTCCTCCAAGAGCTCGTCGTCTCCCGAGGCCAAGCCGGATGCGTCCACACTCGTCTCCTCCGCGGTGACGCCCTCCACGTAACTGGGCTGTGATTGCCTGCGCACGTGTCCCACGACCGCAGCGATCTCTTTCTCCGTCACCCACCCGCCCTGAACGCGTCGCGGCTTGGATGCATTCGCGTGGAGAAACAACATGTCGCCGTGGCCCACGAGTTTGTCTGCGCCTCCCTGATCGAGGATCACTCGCGAATCCTGTTGCGACGCGACCGAGAAGGCGAGACGCGATGGGATGTTGGCCTTGATCAAACCCGTGACGACGTCGACAGAGGGACGCTGCGTGGCGACGACCAGGTGGATGCCGACCGCGCGCGCCATTTGCGCGATCCGGCAGATCGCGGCCTCCACGTCGCGCGGCGCTACCATCATCAAATCGGAGAGCTCGTCAATCACCACCAGGACGTAAGGCAGTGGTTGGGCATCCGGCTCATCATCGTTGCGTTTCACGATCGTGCCGCGCGTGGCGGCGTCGTTGTAGAACTCGAGGTTACGCATCCCGTAGTGCGCCAGCGTCTCGTAACGCATCTCCATCTCGCGAACGACCCAACCAAGCGCGCTCGCTGCCTTCTTGGGGAGCGTGACCACCGGCGTCAAGAGATGCGGAACGCCGGCGAAGTGCGTCAACTCAACACGTTTTGGATCGATCAGGATCATCCGCACTTGGTCGGGTCGGGCCCGCATCAGGATCGTGGTGATCATCGAATTGATGCACGACGACTTGCCGGAGTTGGTTGCCCCCGCGATCAGGAGATGCGGCATGTCGGCCAGGTTGGCCATTACAACGTCGCCGGAGATGTCCTTGCCCAAGATGATCGACAGAGGGTGCTTGTCCGACTGGGCATCCCGTGAGCGGAGGACGTCTCCGAGCGTTACCAGCTGACGACTACGGTTGGGAACCTCGACACCGATGGCCGAGCGCCCCGGGATGGGAGCGAGGAACCTCAGCTCCCCCGAGGCAAGCGCGTACTTGATCTCGTTGGTGAGCGACAAGACGCGGTTCACCTTCACTCCGGCACCGAGCTCGATCTCGAAGCGCGTGACGGTCGGCCCCGCGGTGTACCCGGTTACCGACGCGTCGACGCTGAACTGTTTCAACGTTTCCTCGAGCACCCGGGTCGTCTCGTCTATCGAGCGCGCCGAGATCTCGCGGTTGTCCGATCGTTGCAGCAGCTCGACCGGGGGCAGTCGATAGGAGCGCGAGCTTCCCACCGGCATCGCAAGCTGATTCGGACGTTGCATCGGCTGGACGCCGGGGACGAGAGAGGCCGGTGCCCGAGAGGGGGCCTCGCCGTGGTCGTCCTCGTGGTCGTCCTCGTAGTCGTCCTCCTCGTCCTCGTCCTCGTCCTCGTCCTCGTCCTCGTCCTCGTATTCGTCCTCCTCGTCGTCGTCCGAGAGCGCCCCCGCCACCAGTGCCCGGGCAAACTCGAATGCGCCGACCGCCGCGTCCTGGGCCCACGACGCGACCGTGGACACCGAGGTCTTGCTCACGACCATCAACCCGAGGCCGAAGAGGAGCAGCATCGCCGGCCACGCCACGAGCGTGGTCGCAACGTCCGACAGCGGTCGGACGACGAGCGCCCCGATCACCCCACCGATGTCCTGGAGCCTCTCGATCGGGGCCGAGACCTTGCGGTTGCCGCCGAGCAAGTGGAGCACGCCGGCGACGGCCGTGGCACAGAAGGCGAGCCCACAGACGATGCGACCCACGTGGTCCCGGGTCCACGTCGATACCGTGAGGGCCCCGGCGGCGGCGACCATCACCGGCGCGAGGACCGCGGCGTCGCCGAGCGCCAGCGTGGCCACGTAATCGAGGACCCGCCCGACGGGGCCCGCTCCCTCGGTGTAGACGCCCATGCCGAGCAGCACGGCCGCGAACACGACGAGCAGTCCCCACGCCTCCGCGGGAAGGTTGGCGACCTGAAAGGCCGACCAGCGGGCGGCGGAGAGGACGACGTTGGGCCGCCTGCGCCTGCGGCTCGGGGGCCGGCGGGACGCGGCGCGTGGGCGCCGCGCCGGAGCCCTCCGGCGCGCCGATCTACGGCGTGTGCGCGTGGCCAGTTCCGGCCTCCTGGGCTAGCCCCTCTATCGGGCTCAACTTTAACAGTAGTTGACACCTCTAACAGGGAGCCGCCCAATTGTTCGCTTCCGCGCGCGCATGTGTCCAGTGAGAGCGAACAGCTGACCTGGGGGGTCAGACCTCCATGATCACGGGGAGGATCATGGGCCGGCGCCGCGTCCGCTGCCACACGAACTCGCCCAGCGCGCGCCGGCACGCCCGCTTGATCTCGGTCCAGTCGGTGACACCCTCGCCCTCAAGCGCGGCGAGGGCGTCGGCCGTGCGATCCGCCGCTTCGTCCAGGAACTCGCGGGACTCCTCGATGTGGACGAAGCCGCGGCTGATCAGGTCCGGCCCGGCCAGCAGCTCGCCCGACTGGGCGTCGATCGTGACCACGCACACGAGTATCCCGTCTTCGGCGAGGTGGCGACGGTCGCGCAGCACTACCGGACCGACGTCTCCGACGCCCAGCCCGTCGACCAGCACCTTCCCGGCCCTCACCTTGTCTCCCCGGCGGACCGAACCGTCCCTGAGCTCGAGCACGTCGCCGTCCTCGACGATCGAGATGGCGTCGTCGGGCACGCCGACGCCGCGAGCGATGCGCGCGTGAGCGAAGAGATGGCGGAACTCGCCGTGGACCGGGGCGAAGTGACGGGGCTTCACAATCTCGATCATCTGTTCGAGCTCATCCGCCGCGGCGTGGCCCGAGACGTGAACCGTGTGCGTCTGCGAGTCGTAGACATCGGCGCCCGCCCGATAGAAGGCGTTGATCACCCGATGCACCGCCGGCTCGTTGCCCGGGATCGCGCTCGCGGACAGGATCACGGTGTCGCCCTTCTGGATCCGGACGTGCTTGTGCTCACCTGCCGCGATCAACGACAGCGCCGACAGCGGCTCCCCCTGCGACCCGGTGCACACGATCACGACCTGCTCGGGAGGCAGATCGTCTAGCTGCTCGATGTCGCACAGCGTCTCCTCCGTCACCTTGAGGTGACCCAACTCCCGTCCCAC
>JBOGWZ010000053.1:0-7765 GCA_050694075.1 Actinomycetota bacterium
ATGCGAGGTACCAGTCGATCGTCAGGTCGTAGTCGGGGCTCCGAGGCAAGAATACTTCGGCGGCGCCACACTCGGCGAGCTTCCGGCAAGCAACCCGCCCCAGGAATCCGGCGCCATGGGGTGGGCGGGGAGGACCAATGACGAGCACCCGCCATGAAGACCAATAGCTCACCGGTTGATCGTAGTCCGTACCCGAAGAGTCGAGGGCAAGCTTTGCGGCCGGTGCCCGCTCAGAGGACAATCCCCACGTGGAGAAAGCGATACGCGTCGCCCTGACACTGGAGCAGTGCTGGCATCGCGTCCCCGGGGGGACGGCGGTCGCCGCGATCGGGATGGCGCGCGCTTTGGCGGCGCGCGATGACGTGGCCGTCGTCGGCGTCGCCGCGCTCCACCGGGAGCCGCCTCCGGCAGAGTGGACGCCGCCCGTCGAGGTACGCCAGCTCCGCCTTCCTCGGCTCGCGCTGTACGAGGCCTGGCATCGACTCAGACGTCCGCGCGTCGAGCGAGCGACCGGCGACATCGAGCTGATCCACGCGAGCTCGATCGCGATCCCACCCCGCACCAAGCCCCTGGTGGTCACGATCCACGACCTGCTATTCCTCCGGCAGCCCGAGCATTTCACCCGACGGGGGCTCGGGTTCTTTCACAGAGGGCTCCGGCTCGCCCTTAAGGACGCCGATCTCGCGCTGTGCTCGTCGCACGCGACGATGTCCGACTGCCTCGAGGCGGGCTTCGACGAGTCGAGACTGAGACACGTCCCTCTCGGCGTTGACGCAACGCGTGCCGATCCCGCACGGATAGACGCGGTCCGGCGACACTATGGACTCGAAGGTCCCTTCGTGCTGTGGACCGGCACCGTGGAGCCACGCAAGAACCTGAGAAGGCTGCTGGAGGCGTGGCGCGCCCTCGCTCGCGACGACGTCGAACTCGTGCTGGTTGGCCCCAAAGGGTGGCACGAGGATCTCGACGCGATGATCGGTGACGCGCGGAGGACTGTGAAGACAATGGGATTCGTGCCCCGTCATCATCTCGAGGCGCTGTACGCGGGCGCGCGGGTCTTCTGCTTCCCGTCCTTGCTGGAGGGCTTCGGTTTCCCGGTCCTGGAGGCGATGGCGCAAGGGACTCCCGTGATCACGTCGCGCGGAACCTCGACCGAGGAGCTGGCCGGCGACGCGGCCATCCTGGTGGACCCGGGGGACCCCTCCTCAATTGCTGAGGGAATCGCGTCTGTGCTCGACGACGCGGCATTGCACGCGAAGCTTTCGGACGCGGGACCGGAACGAGCGGCCAGGTACTCGTGGACCAACACCGCGGATCTCATCGTTACGTCCTACAGGGAGCTGGTCGGGTGAAGAAGGTAGGCATCAATCTGCTGTGGATGGTTCCCGGAGTCGTGGGCGGCTCCGAGACCTACCTTACGCGTCTTCTCGGGGGACTCTCGGAGCGATCCCAAGAGCTCGACTACGTGATCTTCGCCCTGCCGCCGTTCGCCCAGGCTCATCCCGATCTCGCCCAGGCGTTCGAGGTGGCATACGCGCCGGTCACCGGACAATGGAAGTCGTTTCGCGTGGCGGGCGAGAACACATGGCTCGCCGCGCAATGCCGCAGCCGCGGGATCGACCTGATCCATCACGCCGGTGGCGTGATCCCGATGACGGCCTCGAGGCGCGCCGTGCTCACGATCCACGACCTCCAGTACCTCTACTACCCGGAGTACTTTACGAAAACGAAACTCGCCTACCTCAAGGTGATGGTTCCTCGATCGGCCGAGGCGGCGCGGCTGGTGCTCGTCCCGAGTGAGTACACGCGTCGCACGGTAATCGAGCGCTTGAGCATCGACTCGAGCCTCGTGGTCGTAGTTCCTCACGGGATCTCGAGTCGGGTGGGAGATGCGAACACCGACGTGCGGGAGCACTACGGCATAGAGGGACCCTTCTTTCTGTATCCGGCGGCCACCTATCCGCACAAGAACCATCTGTTGTTGCTCGACGCGTTCGCGCGGCTTCTACGGATCCACCCAGACGTGACCCTCGTCCTGACAGGCGCGAAGGCATGGACGGAGTGGAAGATGGCCAAGGAGATGTCCCACCGGGTCGATCAAGAGATCGCCAAGCTGGGGCTTCGAGATCGGGTGAGGCGCCTCGGTTACGTCCCCTCTCACGACCTCGAGGGGCTCTATCGCGAGGCGGCCGCTCTCGTCTTCCCATCACATTTCGAGGGTTTCGGCGCGCCGGCGCTGGAGGCCATGGCCCGGAGATGCCCCGTCATCGCCGCCGACGCCACCGCGATCCCCGAGGTCGTTTCCGATGCCGGGCTCTTGGTCTCACCCGACAACGCCGAGCACTGGTGCCAGGCAATGGCCGACGTGCTCGAGGACGAAGAGCTCAGGACGCGACTGTCCAAAGCCGGCCCCGAGCGAGCCGCGGAGTTCGAGTGGGGGAGCTCCGCCGCGATCCTGGAAGACGCCTACCGCCACGCGCTGGAAACGACGCTGTGAATCTCGTCGTCCTCACCCCGCACTTCGCCCCCGACGTGGCACCCACCGGAGACGTTGTCACGCGCGTAGTCGACGAGCTCGCGCGACGCAACCATCGCATCGAAGTGGTGACCTCGCTTCCCTGGTACCGGCACCATCGGATCGAGTCCGGTTACGAAGGCCGCCTCTTTAGGCTCGAGGACACACCGTGGGGCCGGATCACGCGCATCCATCCGTTTCCGGGGAAGGACAAGCGGAACATCGTCCGCCGGGCGGCGGCGTTCGCCGGCTTCACCGCACTCGCCACGATCCTCGGTCGCAGGGGCGAGGACGCCGACGGCGTCCTCGCCGTGTCTCCCCCCTTGACTCTCGGCCTCGCCGGGTGGCGGGTGGCGCGGGCGCGCCGAGCCGCGTTCGTGTTCAACGTCCAGGACGTTTACCCGGACGTCGCGGTCAAGCTGGGGATGCTCGAGAGCCGCGCCGTGATCGCGGCTGCGTCGCTCCTCGAACGCCTCTGCTACAAGAAGGCCGATGCGATCACGGTGCTGTCCGATGACCTGAAGAACAACATCGCTTCCAAACTTTCTGATCCTTCGAAGGTGCGGGTGATACCGAACTTCGTCGATACTGGATGGATCGTTCCTGCAGAGCGAGAGAACGACTACCGTCGCGAGTTCGAGCTGTCGGGAAAGTTCGTCGTGATGTACGCGGGCAATGTCGGCCTTTCGCAATCGCTGGACACGGTGATCCAAGCTGCTACGGCGCTGTCTTACGAGAAGGATCTCGTTTTCGTGATCAACGGGGCGGGGGCGCGGCGAATGGAGCTGGAGAGCATGGCGGCCGGACTGCCAAACGTCTTGTTCGTCGACATGCAGCCGCAGCAGCGATTGCCGGACGTGATCGCCGCCGCGGACGTGCATCTCGTGCCACTCAAGCGCGGCCTCGCTCGTTCCAGCGTCCCGTCCAAGACCTATTCGATCTGGGCGGGGGCGCGGCCCCTGATCGCGGCGGTGGACGAGAACAGCGAGATCGCGCACGTGGTCCAGCGAGCGGGAGCTGGTCTTGCGATCCCCCCCGAGGATCCGGAGGCGCTGGCCAAGGCGGTACGCAGGATGTTGGAGGGACCCGACGAGGCGCGCCGCATGGGCGAGGCCGGACGCTCCTTCGTCGAAGGGTGGGCGTCGCCGGCGGCGGTGGCAACGGCCTACGAGGAGCTGCTGTCCGAGCTGGCTACCGCGCGTTGATCAAGCCATCCCGCTAGTTCGTTCAGGAAGTCGGGGTCGATCGTATGCGGCAGCGGATACTCGCGATAGACGACGTTCGCTCCCGCGTCCTCCAGCAGGGAGCGAGCAGCGCGCGAGAAATCCACCGAGATAACGGGATCGTAGGTGCCGTGGCCGATCGCGACCGGAAAGCCGGCCATCTTGGTCAGGTCGAACTCCAGCCCGTCCACCGTCGGCACGAATCCACTGAATGCGAGAAGCCCCGCGTAGCGGGGACGGCCGCGCGCGAGCGCCATTGCGCAGCTCATCACCGCGCCCTGGGAGAACCCTCCGATGAATGTCCGCTCCGGCGAGACGCCCGTTTCCTGCCCCAGCGCGTCCAGCCACGAGGAGGCGCGTTCGAACGTGGTTCCGAACGTGTCGGGATCCGGGTAGCCGACCCGGCGCACGACGTACCAGTGTGCGCCGCCGGGAGGGAGGGAAAGGGGGCCGCGAGGCGTGACGCCCAGCAGCCGGCGCTTCGGGTCGAGCACGTCGAGAAGCGGGAGGAGATCGTGCTCCCCGGTGCCGCGGCCGTGGAACAGCACCAGGGCCCCGGCCGGTTCCGCCCTCGGCGGCCGAACCTCGTGCACGAGGAGATCGAGACTCACGCGGCCGACGCTACCTCTCCCCCCACAAATCGGTCCTGTGTGGACGCTGAGGGGTCTAAAAGCAACCCTGTGGCTCCACAAAGGACATCTGAGGGCTAGCGGCAGGCGGGCGGGAGGGCCGAGGGCTTCGGGATCGGGATCGGCAAGATCTGGGTGATCTGCTCGGTGCGGAACCGCCCCTTGCCGACGATCACCGCGACATCGACGTCACCGTCGGTCCGGCCCCGATCGAGCTCGGCCCCCGGGATCGCGGCGGCAACGAGCTCGGCCATCTGCTCCGCCCGCGGCCGGTAGCGAACGGTCACGCCCCTGTGGTTGAAGCGGCCGGCGTTCGCGATGTCGACGACCTCCACGCCGCCCTCTCCGGTGTCGGTCGCCTCCGCCAACCTTTCGGCGGCGTTCGCGGCGCGAAGGTCCTGGAACGTTCCGTTGTAGACGCCGACCCGGATCGTGGCGGGATCGATGGCGGGGACGCCGTCGGCCGCGGCGGGGGATTCGTTGCGTCCGATGGCGTCGAACATCAGCTCCATCGTCCGGTAATCGGGGACCACGATCGAGAGCTCCCCGGCTGCGCCGACCCCGAAGTTGGGGGCAATGTACGCCTCGTAGTCCTCGGGGTTGAACTGCCGGAAACGCCTGGCCATGTCGATGAGGCCCTTGATCGTGGTCTTGTCGTCCGTGCGGAGGTTGTCGCCGGCGACCTCGAGCATCCGGCGGACGCGGTCGGGACGAACGATCGTTCCTACCGACGCAACCTTGTTGATGGCCGCCGCCAGGAACTTCTGCTGGTTCTGTATGCGCTGGAAGTCGCCCGTGAAGAAGGCTCGGGAGCGCACGAAACGAAGCGCGCGCTCCCCATCGAACTCCACCATGCCCACTTCGTCCGGCGGGACCTCTAGGCCCGTCTTGCTGTCAAACGGAATGGGCTCAGGCACGCACACTTCTACGCCGCCGATCGCGTCGACGAGGTCACGGAAGCCCGCGATGTTGACCTGCGCGTAGCGGTTGATCTGGAGACCGGTGAGTCGCTCGACCGTCTGTACGAGACGGTTGCGCCCGAACTGGAGAGCGGAGTTGATCCTGTCCCTGCTCTGGCCCGGGATCTCAACGTATAGGTCGCGTGGGAACTGCACCATGATGACGTGGTCGGTGTCGGGATCGACGTGGGCGAGGATCAGCGTGTCGGCGCGCTCGCCTCCGACGGGATTCGCTCCGAACCTGAGCTGTTCGTCCTCGGTCAGGCCCTCGCGCGAATCGGAGCCGACCAGAAGGACGTTGAACGGCCGGCCTTCCTCTTCCCTCTCGACCCCGGGGATCTTGGTCTGGATCTTGCCCTGCGTGTGGTAGTAGAGCCAAGTGAAGTAACCGGAGGTAGCGGCGATCGCGACGAACACCGTCAGCAACGCCCAATGCCACCAGTGCCGCATGTGTTTTCGGTGGCGCGTCCTGACGCTCCGGACCATCCCGGCGTAACGATGTGCCGCGAACGGGTCAGGCTCTCGCTTGAACGGATTGCGCATCGTCCACCGATTATCGGGGCACTACAGGCCTAGAGGACGCGCCTACGCCTCCTCCTCCTCGAGAGGATGGGTCATGTCCTCGGGCCTCACCCACTCGTCGAACTGCTCCCCGGTCACGTGGCCCAGCTCCAGGGCGGCCTCCTTGAGGCTCTTGCCCTCGCGATGAGCCTTCAGCGCGATCTCCGCCGACTTCTCGTAGCCGATGTGAGGGTTCAGGGCCGTCACCAGCATCAGCGAGTTGTGGAGATGCCGTGCGATCACGTCCTCGTCCGGTTCGATCCCCACCGCGCAGTGGTCGTTGAAGGCAGTGACTGCATCCGACAGCAGCGCGACCGACTCGAGCACGTTGTGGAGCATTACGGGCTTGTAGACGTTGAGTTGGAACGCGCCCTGGCTCCCCGAGAACGCGACCGTCGCGTCGTTGCCGAACACCTGGGCGCACACCATCGTCATCGCCTCGGACTGTGTCGGGTTGATCTTGCCCGGCATGATCGAGGAGCCCGGTTCGTTCTCCGGGATCCTCAACTCGGCGAGGCCCGCGCGCGGGCCCATCGCGTGATAGCGGACGTCATTGGCGATCTTGTAGAGCGCGATGGCGAGCGTGCGGATGGCAGCGCTTACGTTCACCATGCCGTCGTGCGCGGACAATTCTGCGAACTTGTTCTCCGCGGCCACGAAGCGCTTCCGAGTGAGCTCTCCGAGCTTCTCCGCGACCATGTCGCCGAAATTCGCGTGCGAGTTGAGACCGGTCCCCACGGCGGTCCCACCGATCGCGAGTTTCTGAACGTCGGGAAGCGTGCGGCCGATCGCGTCGAGTGCCTGGTTGATCTGGGCGACCCAACCACCAATCACCTGGCCCAAGCGAACGGGGGTCGCGTCCTGAAGATGCGTTCGCCCGACCATCACGACGTCGTCGTAGGACTCGGCCTTGGCGGCAAGCGTGTCCCGGAGCCGTTGGACTGCGGGAAAGAGCCGCTCCTCGACCTGTTCGACGACCGCGACGTGCATCGCGGTCGGGAAAGTGTCGTTGGACGACTGTCCTCGGTTCACGTCGTCGTTGGGATGGATCGGAGAGTTCTTGCCGAGCTCCGCGCCGGAGATCTGGTTCGCCCGGTTGGCGATGACCTCGTTGGCGTTCATGTTCGACTGCGTGCCCGACCCCGTCTGCCACACGACGAGCGGGAACTCGTCATCGAGCTTGCCCTCGATCACCTCGTCAGCAGCCTGGACGATCAGGTCCACCTTTTCCCGTGGCAACTGCCCCAGCTCGCCGTTGGCCAGTGCCGCGGCCTTCTTGAGCAATCCCATCGCACGGACCACCGGCCGGCCCCATACGAAGCGGTCCCTGCCGACCGGGAAGTTCTCGATCGATCGCTGGGTCTGTGGTCCGTAGAGGGCGTCGGCGGGAACCCGCACCTCGCCCAGCGAGTCCTTCTCGATCCTGTAGTCGCTCACGATTCGAGCCTAACGGGCCATCAGAGAAGGACCCTCACGGAGTAGAGGAAGGCCGCGACCATCGCCGCGGCCACAACGATCGCCACGATCACCACCGTGGGGTTCGAAGAGGCAGGAAGCAGCGTCCTTGCCTCGGGTTCCTCCCTCGCGTCGTCCTCCAATGCGTCGCGGGCCGCGTCCAGTTGATGCGGGGGCACGAGCACGGAGACGGGCCCCCACGGGTTCTGCACGCCGGTGACGCCCGCCCCGAGAGCCGAACCGGATTTCAGGGTCTGGCCCTCGATCCCCACCTGGCTCAGCCGACCGAGGATCAGCTGCGCCTCATAGTCGTCGCGCGCGCTCGCGACCTCGACCCACTCCTCCTCCGTCACGGCCTGGCCTCGACCGGACACCGACCCGCGTCCCGGCACTGCTTGATGACGTCGGCGGAGTGCGCAAGGG
>JBOGWZ010000054.1:0-7623 GCA_050694075.1 Actinomycetota bacterium
GTCTTCACATAGCAGTAGGAACGGGGCGGGGAATAGCCGCCTCCCTGCTAGCCTTCTAGCCTCTCCGGCACCCCACGGGCGAGTGGTGGAACGGCAGACACGCTGGCTTCAGGTGCCAGTGCGCGAATAGCGCGTGGGGGTTCAAATCCCCCCTCGCCCACCCCCTGCCGACTTGCACGTGAGCGCCCCTATAGGGGGTCTCAGATACAACTCGGCGACGGCTCTCGCTGTCGCTAGCCCTTGATCGAGAGGGCCAGTCCGTCGATCTTGACGGGGTCGGCGCGCGAGATAACCACGATCTTGACGGTGCCACGGCGGACCGAGCCGAAGCCGGCAGCGCGGATCACCTGCTTGTTGAGCGTTCGCTTCGCGCTCAGTCCGACCGTAGCGACGCGATTTCCGTTGAAAAGGACCGCCACCCTTCCGCACCCCGCACATCGCCGCGCCACGAGGTGGATAACCCGGACTCGGACCTTGCGAGCCACCAGCGAGGCGCCGCGGCGCTGCGTCTTCGTGAAGGTTCGAAGGTAGAAGCGACTCCCCGACCGCCTCACCCACGGAGACGTTGCGCGGAGGTCGCGGTCGTCGAGAGGAACGTTCGTGCATCGCTCCGACGACCACTCGGATACGTTCCCCGCCTCATCGGTGGCGCGTGATGAGAAGCAGTAGGTCGTGCCGGTTCTGGCTTCGATGGTTGCCGACGTATCCCCCGTGGCGGAGACGAGCTCGGCGTAGTCGCCGAAGCCGGAGTCCTTCGGCGCGCTCCTGAAACGGATGTCGAAGGTCATGCCCTGCTCCGGGTGCCTCCACGCGACCTTGACGGTCGACGACAGGGTGCGCTGCCGGCGAGGCTTCGTCATCCGCGGCGCGGCCGGCGCCGTCGTGTCCGTCACGACCTCGGTTAGGGACGAGTCCTGGGACGACGAGCCGGCGCTGTTCGTCGCGGTCACCGTCACCTTCATCCGGTGCGCGTAGTCCGCAGCCACGAGCTCGTAGGTGGGTTCGGTGCCGTTGAAGACGGCCGAGCAGCCCGCCCCCTCTTCATCGCACCGGTACCAGGAATACGAATACGAGAGCGGCTGTGTTCCGCTCCACGTCCCGGAGCTCGCGCTGAGGGTCTCACCGACCTCGGTGTCGCCCGAGATCGCCGGAGGCAACTCGTTCGAGGGCGGCGTCGCCGGCTCGGGCTCCGGCTCGGGCTCGGGAGCGCCCGGAATAATGAAGGCGGAAAGGTCCGAGTCGGGGAACCTGTCCTCGTCCACGCACCCCGAGATCCCCGGGACCGTCGCGCAGCTGGTCCATTGCCAGAAGCTCCAGCCTTCGCCGTTCCAGTTCGCGGCGGGCACGTTCGGTGCAGCCGCGCTCGTGTAGTGCGCGATCCACAACGGGAAACCCTGGTCGGCGAAGGTCGTCGTGTCGTCGACGTTGGTCTTCCAGAAGTTCGGCGACGTGTAGATCAGCGGCTGCACATCTAGTGCCGAAACGATCGCGTCGAGCCACGCCTGCGTCCATGCGATGAGACGTCGTGCCGGTAGGCCGCCGGTCGCCTCCATGTCGAGCACCGGCACGAGGTCCCCCGGTGCGGGTTGAGCGACGTCGAGGAAGTGCTCCGCCTCCGAGATCGCATCCGCCTGGGCGGCCGCGATCGTTCCACCGTCGGGACGGGCGAAGTGATAGGCCCCGAACGGGATGCCCGCGGCCCCGGCATCGGCGCGGTTCCGGCCATAGTTCGGGTCGGTGAACGTTGCACCCTCCGTCGCCTTGTGGAACGCGAAGACGTGGCCGCTGTCGACGACCCGGTTCCAGTCGATCGTGCCCTGGTGGTGGGAGACGTCGATGCCGAGTGTGTAGGTCTGGGCGCGCGCGGGCGTCGTAGTGATGACGGGGGCCAGGGACCCTGCGAGCGCGAACGCGATCAGCGAGGCAAGCGTGCCTCGCGTCACCGACCGGATCCGCCGCGTCCCCATGGTGGAGCACGGTACCGCGGGCCGAGACCTACGCCTCGGCGGCGGTGTCAGCCGCCGATGCCCTCGATCTCGCGGGTGTGGACGACCCCCGGTTTGGTCGGAGGCTTCTTCGGCCCCCGGAACAGCGCGGTCAGGATCGGCGGCACCAGGAGCGTCGTCAGCACGCTCATGACCACCACGATCCCGTACAGGTCTGGCTCGACTATCCCCTCGGCGAGTCCGATCGAGGCCACGATGATTCCGACCTCGCCCCGCGGGACCATGCCCGTGGCGACGATTGCGGCGGAGCGCCGTCCCATCCCCCACGCCGCCGCGCCACAGCCGATGAGTTTGCCGGCGATCGCCACGATCAGCACCGCCAGCCCCAGCGCGGCCGTGTCTCCGTCGGCGAGCACGTCGAGATCGACGAGCGAGCCCGTCACGACGAAGAAGAACGGGACCAACAGCGTGTACACGGAGGCGAGGTGTTCCTCCAGCTTGTAGCGGTCGCGCGTCTCGGCGAACGCCATCCCGGCGAGGAACGCGCCGATGATTGCGGCGAGCTCGATCGCGCCGGCCGCGGCCGACAGCGCGAGGGACAGCCCCAGCGCGATCGTGAACACGCCGAGCTCGCCGAAACGGTCGAGCAGCGGCGTGGCGCGTTTGACCAGGCCCGGTCCGAGCCCTCCGACGAGGACAACGAATCCGATCACCTCGATCGCGAGCACGAGGAGCGAGCCGGCCGTGATCCCGTCCGATGCGACGCCGACGACCAGCGCCAGCACGAGAAGGCCGAGGATGTCGTCGACCACCGCGGCCCCCAGGATCACGCGGCTCTCCTTGTCCCGGACGCGTCCCAGATCCGCAAGCACCCGCGCGGTCACGCCCACCGACGTGGCCACCATCGCAGCCCCCATGAACAGCGCCTCGTTCGTGTTGGAGCCCTCGGTCGCGTCGATCAGGAGCCAGCCGGCGAAAAACGGGATGACGATCCCCGCGACCCCGACCGACAGCGCGCGGCCGCCGACCGCCCGGAGGTCGGACAGCGGGGTGTCGAGCCCGACGGCGAAGAGAAGGATGATCGCTCCAACCTCCTGCAGGATCACGTGCGTCTCGGAGTGACCGATCCAGCCCAGCATGTGCCGCCCGATGAGCACGCCGACCAGCAGCTCGCCGATCACAGGCGGCTGCTTCAGTCGCTCGAAGACGGCCCCCGCGACCTTCGCCGCGATGAAGATCACCGCGAGGTCCACGAGGATGTCCTCGCGCCCCTCGGGTCCGGGGGCCTGGGCCCAGATGAGCATGGCCGCCAACCCTACAGGCGCAGGCGCGCGTCCTCCTGAGCGAGCGCGTAGACATCCTTCAGCGGCAGCCCGGTCTTCTGTGCGACCGCGCGCGCGTCCTCGAACTCGGGCGAGATCGTGACGATCTCGTCTCTGCGGCGCGCAACTTTCACGCGCACGGGCATCCCCTCCACGAACGCCTCCATGAACGAACGATCCAAGACCTCGCGCGCGACGGTCGAGAGCCTGACGCCGAGCGTGGTCGTCTCTCTGAACAAGACGTCCAGCACTTCATCCCTGCCGGCCGGAGGGACCAGCACAGACAGGATGAGGGCGGGGCGTCCCTTCTTCATCGCGATCGGCGCGTACCAGGCATCGAGCGCGCCCGCCTCGAGCACGGCGTCGAGCACGTGGGGGACGAGCTCGGGGTTCATGTCGTCGACGTTGGTCTCGACCAGCAGTACGCTCTCCGTTCCGTCGTCGTCCGGAGAAGTGCCTACGAGCACACGCACGACGTTCGGGAGCTCCGCGTCGCGGTCGCCCGCTCCGTATCCGACCGCGACGAGCGCCATGTCGGGGATTCCACCGAAGGAATCGCTCACAGCCGCGAGGATCGCTGCCCCCGTAGGCGTGAGGAGCTCCTCGGCCCCGCGCGAGTACGTGGGGATCCGCCGCGCGGCGAGGATCTCCACCACCGCCGGCGCGGGGACGGGAAGGGTTCCGTGAGCGGTCTCGACGACGCCGCTTCCGGTCGGCAGGGCGGATGTGACGATGCGCTGCGGCGCGAAGTGCTCGAGGGCGAGACATGAACCTACGATGTCGACGATTGCGTCGAGCGCGCCGACCTCGTGAAAGGTGACGTCGTCGGCGGCGACGCGGTGCACGCGTCCCTCGGCCTCCGCCAGAATCTCGAACGCCCCCAGCGCGCGCTCGCCGGCGCGCCCCGGGAGGTCGGCAGCACCGACGATCGAGACGATGTCCCGGTACGTGCGTGGTGGGCCCGAGCCCTCGACGGCGACCTTGGTGGCCCGGAGGGGCCCCTTCGCGACCGGGCGCGCGCTCAGGGACCAGCCGGACAGCCCGAGGCGGTCGAGACCGGCACGCACGTCGTCGATGGGCGCGCCCGCGTCGATCAAGGAGCCGAGGACCATGTCGCCCGCGGCCCCCGAAAAGCAATCGAAATAGAGGACGTTCACGTCCGGCGCGCCCGCAGCAAACGGGCCGCGAACGCGGCGGCGCCGAACCCGTTGTCGATGTTGGTCACGACCACTCCCGCGGCGCACGAGTTGAGCATGGCGAGCAGCGCCGCCAGCCCCTCGAACGAGGCGCCGTAGCCCACGCTCGTGGGGACCGCCACGACCGGAGCGCCGGTGATCCCTCCCACCAGGCTCGCCAGAGCCCCCTCCATGCCCGCCACCACGACCACGGCGTCGGCTTCCCGGAGCCGGTCCTGGACGCCGAGCACCCGGTGCACGCCGGCGACGCCGATGTCGGGGATCCGATCGGCGGTTGCCCCCAGCGCCTCTACGGTGACGGCCGCCTCCTCCGCGACGGGGAGGTCTGAGGTGCCGGCGCTCACCACCGCCACCGTCCCGAGGCGGGCACCGGGCTCCGCTCTCAGCACTGTGAGGCGCGCGAGTTCGTGGTGGACCGCTTCGGGGAACGCGTCGACGAGCGCTCCGGCGGTGTCATCCGGGACGCGCGTCGCGAGAACGGGACCGGTGGTCGTGTCGAGAAGCCTGCGAGCGATCGCAACCACTTGGGACGCGGTCTTTCTCTCCGCATAGATCGCTTCGGGCAGTCCCTGCCGGAGCTCGCGGTGAGTGTCGAGGCGCGCGAACCCGAGGTCCTCGACCGGGGCACGCGTCAGTTGCCGGAGTGCCTCGTCGACGCTCGTCGTGCCCTCGCGCATCCCTGCCAGCAACGCCTTCACCTCTTCCTGGCGCATACGCCAGTGTAGGATGTCCCGCCGTGCTCGATCTGACCAACGACCAGCTCACGACCGCGCTCGCGATCGTCGCGGCCGTCGCCTTGCTGTCCGGACTCATCACCGTGGTCTTCGCGCTTCGTCTGCGAAAGCTCCGCCGCCAGTACACGATCCTCAGGGGCGAGGCCTCCGACAAGGACATCGTCGCCGCGATAAGCAGCTTTCTTCGCCGTATCGACTCGCAGGAGGGTCGGCTCGACGGGATCGTGGCCGATCTCAAGGAGCACGCGATGCGCGGCCGGCTTGCGCTGCAACGGTTCCACATCGTGCGCTACGACGCGTTCGAGGACATGGGAGGTCGGTTGTCGTTCTCCGCCGCGCTGCTGGACGATCACGGAGACGGAGTCGTGATCACGTCGATCAACGGACGCACGGAGACTCGCACCTACGCCAAGCCGGTGAGAGGGATGTCCTCGGAGCACAACCTGTCCGAGGAGGAGCGCGAGGCGATCACCGGCGCGGCCGCCGGTCACGAGCGGGGCGAGGCGCAGGCCGCGACCCGCTCCCGCTGAGCACCCGATGATCGACCTGAAGCTGCTCCGCGAGAACCCCGACGCGGTCAAAGCCGCCTACGAGAAGAGGGGCGGGGCCGAGGGTCTCGACACCGTGGTGGAGCTGGACGCCCGGCGCCGGGGACTTCTTGCCGAGGTGGAGGGCCTCAGGGCCGAGCAGAACCGTGCCTCCAAGGCGATCGGGGGGGCCTCACCCGAGGAGCGACCGGCCGCCATCGAGAAGGCCGGGGCGCTGGCGGATCGCCTGAAGAAGCTGGAACCCGAGCTCGAAGCCGCGGGGGCCGAGCTCGACCGGCTCCTGGCGCTGCTGCCCAACCTCCCCCACGAGTCGGTGCCGGCGGGCCTGTCGGAGGACGACAATGTCGTCGAACGCGAGGTTGGAGAGAGGCCGAGTCTCGACTTCGAGCCGCTCGACCACGTTGCACTCGGCGAACGGCTCGGCCTCTTCGAGTCCGAGCGCGCCGCCCGTGTTTCCGGGAGCAGGTTCGTGTCCCTCACCGGGCGCGGCGTCGTGCTGGAGCTCGCGCTCGTTCGCTTCGCGGTGGACTTCCTGATGCAGCGGGGGTTCGACCCGGTCGTCCCCCCGGTGCTCGTGCGGGAGCACGCCATGTACGGCACGGGCTTCCTTCCCGCGGACGAGCACGAGTACTACCGGATCGAGAGCGACGATCTGTTCTTGATCGGCACCTCCGAGGTGCCGCTGGCCGCATTGCACCAGGACGAGATCTTGGCCGAGTCCGCATTACCGATCCGCTACGCGGGTTTCTCTCCCTGCTTCCGGCGCGAGGCGGGAACCTACGGCAAGGAGACGAAGGGCCTGATCCGCGTCCATCAGTTCGACAAGGTGGAGCAGTTCTCGTTCGCCCACCCTGATGATTCATGGGACGAGTTCGCCACGATCCGAGCGAACCAGGAGTCCATCCTGCACGCACTCGAGATCCCCTACCGAGTCCTGGTCATGTGCGCGGGCGACCTCGGCTCCGCCGCCGCGAAGAAGGTCGACAACGAGGCGTGGCTCCCGGGCGGGGATCGCTACATGGAAGTGACATCGGCCTCGAACACCACCGATTACCAATCACGCCGGTTGCAGATCCGCTTTCGCGGTGAGAGTGGAGCTCGCCTGGTGCACACCCTCAACGGGACCGCGTGCGCCGTGGGCCGCACGATCGTGGCGCTGATCGAGAACCACCAGAGGGGCGACGGCAGCGTCGCGATCCCAGAGGCGCTCCGCCCCTACACGGGTTTCGACGAGATACGGGCCTAGCCGTGCTCGACGGCCTGGTCGCCGGCGCCGTCGCCGCGGTGGTGAGCGGTATTCCGTCCACGGCGCATGCTCTCCTGACGGGACGGGATCCCCTCGAGGCGACCAGGGCCGCCGGAACCATCCTGCTTGTCCGCGAGACGCGCACGGCCCCGCTGCTTGCATCCGCCGCCGCCGTGCACGTCGCGTTGTCGCTGGGATGGGGAATCGTATTTGCCACCGCCCTCCCGCGCAGAAGGACGTGGCTATGGGGCGCGCTCGCCGGCGCCGGGGTGGCCGCGCTCGATCTCGAGGTTCTCGGCCGGCGATGGGAGCGCGTGCGCGCACTACCCCTCGCGCCCCAAATCGCCGATCACATTGCGCTCGGTGCCGTGGTCGGAGCCGTGCTGGAGAGACGGCGTCGGCGCTAGGCCGCGTCCAACGGCGCGACTGCGAAACCCACCGCGACGAGCGGAAGCGATCGCGCTCATCGCTCACTCTTGCACGGCTCCGCGGCTATGCGGGGCAAATGGGACTAGATGCGCAGGTGAGGGCGTTACGCTGATGACGGAGGGCTACGGTAACTGGTAACCGGACGGTCTTGAAAACCGTTGTCCGAAAGGACTTGTGGGTTCGAGTCCCACGCCCTCCGCTA